>JAENVZ010000023.1 GCA_016650315.1 Alphaproteobacteria bacterium
CTTTATCCCGACGTGATCGAAAGCATCAGCTTCACCGGGGGGCCATCGGTCACGATCAAGAGCCACCATAATGTTGGTGGCCTGCCCGAACGCATGAACATGCAGCTTGTCGAACCGCTGCGCGAATTGTTCAAGGATGAAGTGCGCGAACTGGGGCGCGAACTGGGGCTTCCCGACATATTCGTTGGTCGTCATCCTTTCCCCGGTCCCGGCCTTGCCATTCGCATTCCGGGCGAAGTGACCAAGGAGCGGTGCGACATATTGCGCAAGGCCGACGCCATCTACCTGGAGGAAATCCGCCACGCCGGCCTGTACGATGCGATCTGGCAGGCATTTGCGGTGTTGCTGCCGGTCAAGACGGTCGGGGTGATGGGTGACGGGCGCACCTATGACAATGTCTGTGCCCTGCGCGCCGTGACATCGACGGACGGCATGACGGCGGATGTGTATCCGTTTGATGCCGGCTTCCTGTCCCGCACCGCGACGCGGATCGTCAATGAGGTGAAGGGCATCAACCGGGTGGTCTATGACTATACAAGCAAGCCGCCGGGAACGATCGAGTGGGAATGATCTTGGTTTGTCCGAACCTGTCCCAAATCACATGATGGCGAGAAGCGGCCCAGACCCCAAGGCGCCCGCGTTAGCGCATGAGATTTGGGTAGAGCGCGATGCGACCGGGTTCATCAAGCTGAACGCGCTGCGGTTGTTGGGACGGCGGGACCGGTAGGTAGCCTTTTGCTGTGAGGAATTATGGCGATGGTCCAACATCAGTGCACCATCACCATAATCTCCAACGCCACTTGAACGGATCAGCGACGACCCAAATCTTCAATTCGCGCTTATTTTTTCTGATCTTCCACGGTGTCACGGGTCGCCTCGCCGACTGTGTCAGCCGTCTCGCCTACCGATTCAGCTGCACCACCGATTGATTTGGCGGCATCCACAACAGCATCGGTTTGACGCGTATCATTGCTTTTTTCGACGACCAGAAAATAGCCGCCTGCGACCGCTAATCCGACAAAAAGAATCGCAAGGATTATGCCCCCATTACCCTTGCGTTCCACAACCGTAACCGTCGGTTGTTCCACGATTCGTTCGGTTACAGGTTTATCATCCATATCAACCTCCAATAACTTTATGCGATTCAAGAACAGTGGCTATGTAATTTTTCGGCCGGCGAGCACGCCAAGTACGATCAACACTATAAAAACTGCAATAGCTATAAAGAAAAGAATCTTTGCGATTTCAACGAATGCTCCGCCAATTCCGCCAAATCCCAGAACAGCGAGCACTACTCCTGCAATCAGGAATATGAGGGCCCATCTCAACATAAAACTCTCCTGCTATTTGTAGGAAAGCAAAACGCTGTAACGAAGAAATAGTTCCACGAAACTATCTGCCACGGTTGCACCATGACATGGCGGCCGGGAATAATGGTGCCAGCAAACTATCTCCGTAACTTCTACGGTGGGCCCCGATATATTCGCTTGCGCTCGGGACGAAAATCGACGCTAATCCAGACATGAGCCGAGCGCGCGCAACAGGACGAAGCCATATCCTGCCCTGGCGTTATGGCCTGTTTCTGTTGCTGTGCCTGCTTGCTGCGCCATTGCTGTTCGTGCTGCCCTGGCATGTAGCCATCATGGGCGGATTCGACATTGGCGCTGCTGCATTCCTTTTGACCATGTGGACGCTTCTGGCCCATGATACACAGGCGATGCGGCAGCACGCGCGGGAAAATGATGCGAACCGAACGACCATGCTGGCCATCACCAGCGTTGTCATGCTGGCCATCCTTCTGGCCGTGGCGGTAGAGCTGATGCAGAAGGTGGCGCCTTCCGGTGTAAGCATACTGCTGATCGTTTTGACCCTGATGCTGGCATGGGTATTTTCGAACAGTGTCTATGCCCTGCATTATGCGCATCTTTTCTATCTCGACAGCCCGGACGAGACAGGCAGGGGCGGTATCAAATTTCCGGGAACCGGCACGCCAAATTACTGGGATTTCATTTATTTCGCCTTCACATTGGGCATGACTTTCCAGACGTCCGACGTCGAAATCACCAGTAGCAGGATGCGCCGGGTTGCGACCCTGCATTGTCTGGCGGCCTTTGTCTTCAACCTGGGTATTCTTGCCTTCACCATCAATGTGCTGGGAAGGGGTGGGGGACGGTAGGCGCACGGAAGCCCCAACTTCATAGCCCATTGCTCCATCATGCCGTGAAGCGTAGGATGACTCCTGACCGGCGGTTCATGGGAATAGTTCGGACAAGACGCCCGCTTCAAGGGCGCGCATATGGCACGCCGGTTTGCAGAACGGTCCGCAAGGGCCGTCGTCAGCTTGCGGAGATGTGACATATGGCTGGTATTCAACATTTGCACTTGGACAGGGGCGTTCCGGATATTCGGATACGCACATTGAGCCTTCATGATTTGCGGATCGTACTTCGTCAGGGATGGGAGGATTTCCTCGACAAGCGCGGCGATCTTGTCTTTGTCGGTTTGATATACCCGTTTGTCGGCTTTCTGGCGATTGCCATTGCCCGGGACTGGTCGTTGCTACCCATTTTCTTTCCGCTGGTTGCCGGGTTGACCCTGATGGGACCGGCGGTGGCGAGCGGCTTTTATGAGCTGGCCCGGCGGCGCGAGCGTGGGATGAATACCAGTTGGCGGCATTTCTTCCTGGAGTTCAAGAGTCCTGCCATGCCGTCGGTTGCCGCGCTGACTGCCGTGCAATTCGGCATTTACGTGCTGTGGCTGATGGCCGCCTGGGCCGTCTATGCCGCCACGCTGGGTCCGGTGCGTCCCGATGCCTGGGCGGTATTGCCCGATTCGCCGGAAACGTTCATTCATGATCTGTTTGCAACGCAGGCGGGTTGGACGATGATTATCGTCGGCAATCTGGTCGGTCTGTTCTTTGCCATCGTGGTGCTGTCGATCAGTGTCGTGTCCTTTCCCATGCTGATCGACGGGAAAGCGGACGTGTATCGGGCGGTGCAGACTTCGGTGCGGGTGGCAGCGCATAATCCGCAGGTCATTCTGACATGGGGCCTGATCGTGGCGGCTTTGCTCTTTTTCGGCTGCGTGACGGCCTTTGTCGGATTGGCGGTGGTGCTGCCGGTGCTGGGATACGCCACTTGGCATCTCTACACGCGCGCTGTGGAACGGTGAGGGGATTGATCCCCACCTGTGCAGCGTATAGGTGGGGATCATGGGCATATCTCAACAGCGCACATGTTGATATTGCGCGATTTTCATAACCGACACCATGGACCGGGCGAGAGCGGGCAGGGCGGGGGATGATCCGCACCGGCCTTCTGGGTGGATCGTTCAACCCGGCGCATGGCGGGCATCGGGCGATTTCGCTGTTTGCGATGGATGCGCTGGCGCTCGATGAGCTGTGGTGGCTGGTGTCGCCGGGAAATCCGCTCAAACCCGGCAAGGACATGGCTTCGTTGCCGCTTCGCGTTGCATCCGCGCGGAAAATGGCCAGAGGAAAGCGCATCCGTCCTACTGCTATCGAGGCGCAACTGGGGACGTGCTATACCGTTGATACACTGAAGAAACTCATCCGCCGTTATCCCAAGCGGCGGTTCATCTGGATCATGGGTGCGGACAATCTGTTGCAATTCCATCACTGGAAGCACTGGCGCGACATAGCGCGGTTGATCCCGATTGCAGTTATCGCGCGTCCGGGTTATGATGGCCCTGCCCATGCGGCTGTCGCAATGGGCTGGCTGCGGCGCTTCGTCCGGCCCGCCAGGCATAAAACACTATGGACGGATTGGAGACCGCCGGCGCTTGTGCATTTGCGCTTTCGCCCAGATCCAAGATCGGCAACCCTGCTGCGGCAGGCTAACCCCCATTGGTATCATGACATTTCGGGTCGCGCCCAGCGCGACCCTGTGACGCGTCTCTTGATTTAGGAAAAGGAGTTCAATTGCCCAGACCCATAGCAGCCAACGACCCGGCGGACGAACCCGCCTCCGTTGCAGCCCTGCACGCATTGGTGCTTCAGTCGCTTGACGACGACCAGGCACAGGAAACCGTTTCCATCCCGCTTCAAGGCAAAAGCAGTATTGCAGATCATATGGTGATCGCGTCGGGCCGTTCGACCCGGCAGGTTGCCGCTATGGCGCAAAAGCTTGCCGAACGGATCAAGCAGCAAACCGGCCGCATTGCCCGTATCGAAGGGCTGCCCGCTGCCGACTGGGTGCTGATCGACGCAGGGGACGTGATTGTCCATCTGTTCCGTCCGGAAGTGCGCAGCTTTTACAACCTTGAGCGGATGTGGGGATTTGCAGATACGCCGGCAGTAGCCGAAGCCCGATAGGGACCGGCCATTGCTGTTGCATATCATGGCCCGGGGCAAGATTGGCCGTTGCCCCGAGGCGGAACTGGTTGAGCGTTATGTAAAACGTATAAGCTGGCCCATGAAAATCACCGAACTACCCGATAAAGCTGGTAAGATTGCCGCCGCACCACCCGGCAGCGTCACGGTGATGCTGGACGAAAAGGGCGAGCAATTGCCTTCCATGATGTTGGCCCGCAGGCTGGAGGAATGGCGCGACCGCGGCGTGCGGGAGTGCCGGTTCCTGATCGGCGCGGCGGACGGTTTTGACGAGGCGGAGCGCAATGGGGCGGACCTGCTGATCGCCTTTGGCCGGGCGACTTGGCCGCATATGATGGCGCGGGCCATGCTGGCCGAACAATTGTGGCGGGCGACAAGCATCCTTGCCAACCACCCCTATCATCGGGAAGGATAGCGGCCCATGAAACGGGCGCTTTTCCTTTTGATCCCTGTGGGGCTTGCCCTTGCAGCGGTTGCGCCGGCGCAGACGCTGGAGGAAGAGCGGCAAGCCCTGATCGACGCCAAGCAGCAGTCGCAGGCGTCACGCGAACGCAGCGCCCGGTTGCAGCAGGAGGCCATGAACGCACGGCAGGAGGCCGAACGCGCTTGGCGGGAGGCGGCGGCGCTGGCGGCAAGCATTCAGGCGGCCGAGGCCGATATACAGGCGGCGCAGGCGCGCATCGCCATCATCGCGCGGATGCAAAGCGCGCAAAATGCGCGGCTGGCGGAACGGCAGGAACCGATTGTACGGCTGATCGCTGCGTTGCAGACCCTTGCCCGCCGCCCACCTGTCACAGCGCTGGTCCAGCCCGGATCGATTTCTGACGTCGTGCACCTGCGCGCCGTGCTGGC
>JAENVZ010000024.1 GCA_016650315.1 Alphaproteobacteria bacterium
CACTGCTGCGGCTTTTGCGCTGCCGCTCGCGCTGTCAGCTTGTGGTGGCGATGATGATGCGGGCAGCAACCTGTCCTCATTGGATGAAAGTCTGGCCAATATCGATGACCCGGCGTTGCGCGGTGCATTGGAAGATCAGATTGTCGTCGATCCAGAGTTGGCAGGGCAATCAAACGCCCATGCTGTGCGACCGGGTGCAAAACCAGTGGATGGGGCGATCCCGGCTGTTGTCATTGCAACGGAATATCAGGCGCGCATTGGTGGTAAATTATATCGCGCGCCCAAGGCCGTCGAGGCTGCTCCTTGTAAAGCGTGCGGCACGGAAAAGCCCGTTACATTAGGCGCGCTCGCACGTGAGCAGGGCAACCGTCAGGGTAACAAAGGCGGATGCGACGCCAAGCTGGAATATGGCATGGATTGGGCGAACCGCTTGCCCAGCGAATTCCCGCTTTATCCCCAGGCGAAGCTGATGGAGGCCGCAGGGGCTGACAGCGGCTCCTGCAACCTGCGCGTCGCCAGCTTTGTCACGGGCCAGCCTATGCAAAGCGTCATCGACTATTATTATACCAAAGCACTTAAATCCGGCTTTGACGCCGAGCATCAGCTTTTGAACGGGGAGCATGTTCTGGGCGGCATGCGCAAAAAGGATGATGGCGCCTATTTCATCACCTTTGCCGATCACAAGGGCGGGGGCACGGCCGTTGATATTGTCGCCAATAACGGACGGTGAAATCTAATTTTCCTGAATTGCAGGGGTGCGACCTCCGCCATTGACAGCTTGGCTGGTGGAGATTATCTGCCCCACCTCTGCTGTGCATATCGGCGATGACCCATTGCAGCCGTGCACATGATGCCCCGTCGTCTAATGGTAAGACAGCGGACTCTGACTCCGCTAATCGAGGTTCGAATCCTCGCGGGGCATCCATTAAGAACCCTGAGAAAACCTGTAAATCGAAACACTTATCGCAGCGACGATGGTGTGATTTATAGCCTGCTCCGAATATATTGACGACGGTTTGTCCTGGGATGGCGGGTTATGACACACCCGAGTGCTTGCGGTCCTGTCGTTAGCCTTGCAAAGCAGATAGGCGTGCCAGCCGGACCGTTCATCCCGAGCGAAGTCGAGGGACGGTAACTTGGCGCTAACGTGTCTCGACTTCAGCCAAAGGCTGAAGTTTATCCTGAGCGCCTGCCTTGCAGGCAGTCGAAGGGCTCGACACGAACGGCAGCCAATCAACCTGAAATCATCCTGCCTTCTTCGCCTTATGCGCACGAAGGAGTGCATCTATTTCAACGATCCTGATGCGTTCGGGAGTGCCTTGGGCAAGGCCTTTCAACCGGCATGCGGCCCAAAGACTGCGGCGCTCTGATTCCAGCGCCTTTAAATAATAATCTGCCATATAGTCTCCATGCTTTACGGCTACGGCATAGTTACAGGAAGCGATCAGAGGATAGGACAGGGCGCAGCGTGGTTCAGCGCGAATCCAGATATTATCCCCGCGATTTACGCTTCTTTCGCGCCGCATACTGGGCATCGCGCGCGAGTTTCTTCTCGGCTTCAGTCGCAACAGTGGCGTCTTTGGCCATTTGTGCCGCCGCTTCAGCTTCCAGGGCCTGAGCCAGCTTGTCCGCCTTGGCTTGTTCCAACGCTTCTTGCCGGACACGTACCTTTTCTGCCTGCGCCGCTTCTCGCTCGATTCGTGCGGCTTTGCGTTTGGCCAGAACCGCTTCATCGACAGGTGGCTTGGCGCGCAACTGTTCCAGAGCCCGTTGCCTGGCTTTTTGGGCGAGCGCTACCCGCTCCTGAAAACCGGGGTCCTTGTACGAAGCCATAGTGAGTTAAACTTTCTGATCTGGGTAATCGTGACTGCGATTGGCCTAAGCGCCATGATGCCAGCCTGATACGGTCTGGCAATTGGTCCAGTCATCATTGCCGGACGGACATGCACGACCGTAGGTTTAAGCCATGTCGAACATCCATGCACGGGCATATGGGAACGAAGGCGCGGAATGCCCGTTCAGGCAGACCGCGCCCTCAAACTTTTGTCAGGCAGATTGAAGATTTACAGCGGACATCTTGCCGCGTTGATCTTTCTCAAGCTCGTATGAAACGCGCTGATCCTTATCCAGGGTTCGCATGCCAGCCCGTTCAACAGCTGAAATGTGAACGAACGCATCGTCGCCACCCGATTCAGGTGCGATGAAGCCATAGCCTTTGTCGGCATTGAAGAATTTGACAGTTCCAGTGATCATTCAGGTATCCTTTGACCCTGTTTACATAACGAACATGTACCCGCGTTGGTACGTGTCGGCTTCGGTGAGGCTAGAAAGGGACAGAAGGGCCTTGATGGTCCGATATCCATGACAGGCAACTTTGGCTTCGCACCTGTAGAACATTCATATGAAAAAAGCAAAGATTCTGTCTGAAGGCATTCCGCTTGTTCATATTTTCATGCGAGGCCTGCCTGTGAAGTCGCGTTTTCCAAGTGGAACACCCTGCCAACGCAGGATGTCGTATGCTGTGGTGGCATGAAAATAAAAATTGGGTTGCGAGAAAGAGAGAAGAAAATTCTCGGCGGTGAAATCCATCTGACGTTCGCCGAAGGAAAAGCGCATATCCTGACCCACAAAGCCATCTATCTCGGCTGGGTCGATTGCCTTCAGCTTTGCACGCGTTTCGTCAATGCGTGCTTTAAGCGCAGGAAAGCTCTCGGGAGGAGGTGTGATGTCTGGTGAGAAAATGCCTTTGCGTACACCCTCGATCGCGCCGATCGAATGCACGGCGCAGGATTTTACCTGATAAGCAAATGGCAGCATGTCATCGAAAAGGCGCGCCTGGATAATGTCGCCTGGAGCGATGCCGCTTTCAGTGCAAAAGGCTTCTGCCTTGTCGAGCAGGCGGGAGACGGATTCAAGGATTTGCTGATACGATGGGATGGTGGCCGCATAGAGCGAAATGGTCATGCTGTTCCTCTCAATTTCTCAGCATGGAATATAGTCGACCCCGGCTTTTCAGTCATGCCGCAAATAATGGCAGGGCAATTTTTATATCGATGCCAGACTTGGGCCGGTTCTCACATGAACGTTCAGTATCGCTGCCTTTGTTCGGCGCGAGGACAGCACAGTCTGCCGTCCGGGCTGATGCTCCGTCTAACGGTGGCGTTTTGCTAAGGTTAATCTGGATTGCGGTATGAGTCGGCATGAAGCACTGTGGCCCCGATTATGGCCACAGTCCCTTTATGTGGGAGAAATACCATGCAGAGTGTCTTCAAGAGCATTGTAGGTGCGCTGATTGCTGGTAGCCTATCGTTCACGGCAATGCCGGCGCAAGCGCGCAATGACGGCCACAGGGATTATCGTGAACATCGCGGGGAGTATGACCGGCACAGTTATCGAGGCTTTGATCGGCACCGTGAATATCGTCGTTATGGCTACAGGGATTATCGCGGTTATAGGGATTATCCGCGCGGCTATTATGCGTATCGAGGGCGCCCGAGAGTCTATTATCGTGACGACGAAGGAGCCGCTATTGCAGCCGGGTTGATTGGGCTTGCCATCGGCGCTGCCATCGCGTCCGACCGGGATCGGGATTACGACCGACGAGATCGCCATGACGATCGGGATTATGATTATCAGGGCGATTAGACTCTCGTACTTCTCTTTTCGGCTGTGCAATCGCTCTTTTCGTCGCAGGTGATGGTGTAACGCGTTATCCCGCGTTGTTTATTGTGCTTGAAATATGTTCACATCCCCCAATGCAACGACTCGCATTGAACCCGGACCTTGGCCCTATTGCGAGTGCGATAGCAGAGCTTCCGGAATGGGTTCGGCTCGAACTTGCCTCAAAAAATGAAGATTTGCGCCAACGTGCGGAGGAAGTGCTGGTTGCGCGGATTGAGGCGCATTTGAACCATGCTGCCGAATATGACGATGAACATCTGATTTTACCGCTGCAATAACTGCCGTGCATGAGGGCGGATATCACAAACCAGGCACTATTTGTTTGAGCGACTCACATTGAGCTGCTATAAAGATAGGGTCTTGCGAGGAACCCTTCGCCGGGAGTGACTGGAGAGAGGGCGCGCTGCAAAGAGATTTGCAGACGGACCAGCGCGAGGTGATACGCGTCCCCCGACCTGAGAGCTGGCTATGCCAGCAAATCTTTGGGTCGAGGGATGCGTTTTTCATTTATAATGCGAGAAAATGAGCCGCGCCTATCAGGTGTTTCGGACACGATTCCGAGCGATAATCGGTGCGAGGGCGTTCTGCAGCCTCCATGCAGTCGAGGCAAGGTAGGCGCGCCCCGGCTTCTGGCTGGTTTCGTTAATGTCGGCCGACTGGCCGATCAATGGCTTTCTTCTTACGCAGGTTCAGTAACGAAATCGGCCAATTGTGCGGCCAGCGCGCTGCGGTTTATGGTAGCGTACCTTTTGCCCTGCTGGAAGCTGATGGCGCCCTTCGGATTGATAGCTATCCCATGATTCCGATGGTTGAAGCATTATGCTGCGCTGCAATAATTGTTGAATATTGCGTCATGTTGCGCCAATCTGGGCCTATGGAAACAAATAAACTCATGCTGGAAGCCATTGCGCTTCGTAAAGCCATCGTCGCCACCTACAACCGAATGGTTGTCACGCTGGCTCCGCATATCCTGTATACCCGGCATGGCGAGCTGTATCTTGATGCGGTTACAATCAAGCGAGACGGTCAACCACCACGCGAGATCAAGCTTGGCGCTTTCAAGGTTGCAGGATTGACCGAACTGGCGTTGACCAATCAGACGTTCGAGCCTGCCCGGTTTTTTGATCCAGGCGATCCCAAATATGCCGCAGCGACTTTGTTCTTTGTCGAAAAACAGTCGTCGGCCGGCTAGGTTTTAGCTATTTTTCCTGCATTCCTTGATGGTGCCGGATCACTTCATCGATGATGAAGCGCAGGAATTTTTCACTGAATTCAGGGTCGAGATGGGCGTCCATCGCCAATTGGCGGAGCCGGGCGATTTGATTTTCCTCACGCGCCGGGTCTGCGGGGGGCAGGGCATGTGCGGCCTTGTACTGGCCGACCGCCTGGGTGATCTTGAAACGCTCCGCCAGCATGAAGACAAGGGCGGCGTCAATGTTGTCGATGCTTTCCCGATAGCGTTGCAGCGTCTCATCCATTGTCCGATTCCCTTTTCTATCGCGGCTTTTTGCGGAGATTGAGGTGTCAGGCAAGCTATTATGCTTGCCTTATCGTGCGGTGATCGCCACATCGCAGAACATATGACCGCCACTATTCATCGCCTTCACAACGGCGCCGCGCCGTCGCTCGAACCCATGATGTCGCTTGTCGCCGACGATATGAATGCCGTCAACAGCGTCATTCTGGAGCGCATGCAGTCGAAAATCCCTTTGATTCCAGAACTTGCCGGACATTTGATTGCGGGCGGAGGCAAGAGGATGCGACCGATGCTGACGCTCGCTTGCGCCCGGTTGCTCGACTATCCGGGGACACGCCATCACAAACTGGCCGCCGCCGTCGAATTCATTCATACAGCGACTCTGCTTCACGATGACGTTGTCGATGGATCGGGGATGCGTCGGGGGCGCAAGACAGCGAACATCATTTGGGGCAACAGCGCCAGTGTGCTTGTAGGCGACTTCCTGTTCAGCCGTTCCTTCGAACTGATGGTCGAGGATGGTTCGCTGAAGGTATTGCGTATTCTTTCCAACGCCTCGGCGGTAATTGCGGAGGGAGAAGTCAATCAGTTGACGGCCCAGCGCCGCATTGACACCGACGAAGAACATTATCTCGAAATAATCGGGGCCAAGACCGCCGCGCTGTTTGCCGCTGCCTGCCGCATTGCCGCTGTTGTTGCCGAATGCGATGAGACGCAGGAACAGGCGTTTGATACCTATGGCCGTAATCTTGGTATTGCTTTCCAGCTTGTCGATGACGCTATCGATTATGCGTCGGACCAAAAAACCATGGGCAAGGATGCAGGCGACGATTTCCGCGACGGCAAGGTGACCTTGCCAGTCATTCTGGCGTTCGCACGCGGCGATGATGAGGAAAAGCAGTTCTGGCGTCAGGCGATCGCCGGGCATCGCACCAGCGATGAAGACCTGGCTCATGCGACGTCCCTGCTGGAAAAATCCGGCGCCATCGCCGACACGCTGGCCCGCGCGCGGCATTATGGCCAGCGGGCTATTGACGCACTGGGCAGTTTTGCAGGTGGTCAGGCCAAGGCCGCCCTAGTCGAAGCGGTCGAATTTGCGATAGCCCGAGCCTTCTGAATTTGAGAACGCAATAACGGGGTCAGCATGAAGATATGGGATCTATGTGAGCGAACCTCTCCCCATATACGCTGTTCTGCCGGACCTGCTCAAGGCGTTGGGTGCTAACAGCAATGCTGTCCTTGTTGCGCCACCGGGGGCTGGCAAGACTACGGCAGTAGCGCCTGCGTTATTGAACGAAGTCTGGTGCACTGGTCAAATCCTGCTGCTCTCCCCCCGCCGCCTCGCCGCGCGTGCCGCCGCTGAACGGATGGCGCAGCTTGCCAGCGAACAGGCAGGCCAGACGATTGGCTATGCCACGCGGATGGACAGCAAGGCGTCGGCTAAAACCCGCATATTGGTTCTTACTGAAGGCATTTTCCGCAATCGTATTCAAGACGACCCGGAATTGGCGGGCGTTTCTGCGGTCCTGTTCGACGAAGTGCATGAACGTAGCCTCGATACGGACTTTGGCCTTGCGCTTGCGCTGGATGTGCAAAAGGCGTTGCGTCCTGACCTGCGCTTGCTTGCAATGTCGGCGACGCTGGATGGAGCACGCTTTGCGACGTTGATGAACGATGCGCCGGTGATCGAAAGCGAGGGCCGTTCCTGGCCACTCGAACTGCGTCATATTGGCCGGACTGCGGAGCGGCGGATAGAAGACGACATGGCCGCCGCCATTCGCCGCGCGCTGGATGAGGAGATAGGCGACCTGCTTGCCTTCCTGCCCGGCGTGGCGGAAATTGAACGGACTGCCGAACGGCTTGATGGCCTTTCCCGTAACATTGTGATCCATCCGCTTCACGGTTCGCTTGACCCGGCTGCCCAGCGTGCCGTCCTGCGTACTGCCGACCCCGGAATGCGCAAGGTCATCCTTGCCACCAGCATTGCCGAAACCAGCCTGACGATCGAGGGCGTGCGCATTGTCATCGACAGCGGCCTTGCCCGCCGGCCACGTTATGACCGCGCCGCTGGCCTGACCCGGCTGGTGACGGAAAAAGCCAGTCAGGCCGCTGCAACCCAACGGGCGGGGCGCGCTGCACGGCAGGGGGCAGGGGTCGCCTATCGCTTGTGGGAAGCGGCCGCGACCAGCGGTATGCCGCCCTATGACCCGCCCGCCATATTGGAAAGCGACCTGTCCGCGCTGTTGCTGGATTGCGCGCAATGGGGGCTGATTGATCCTGCGGCGCTGCAATGGATCGATCCGCCGCCTGACGCTGCCGTACAGGAGGCGCGCAGCCGTCTTCGCTCGCTCGAAGCGCTGGATGATGAGGGGCGTATTACCCCACACGGCAAAGCCATTTCGCGCTTGCCGCTAGAGCCAAGGCTGGCGCATATGCTGGTCCGTGCGGGGGAGATGAGCCTTGGCAGGGTTTCGGCCCAGGTCGCGGTGTTGCTGACGGAACGCGGCCTTGGCGGGAACGACGCGGATCTGTCGCAACGCTTGGTCCGATGGCGGCGAGAGAGTGGCAAACGTGCCGAGGCGGGCCGGGGATTGGCGAAGCGTTGGGAAGCCCTCGTTGCTCGACAATCCCAGGATGATGGGGAAGAGGCCATAGGCATCTGCCTCGCCCTCGCATTTCCCGACCGTGTGTCTAAACGCCGCAATGGCGATGGCGCGGACTGGATCAGCGTTGGCGGGCGTGCTTTCAGGCTTGATCCGACATCACCCCTTGCCCGCGAAACATGGCTGGCGGTGGGAGAGGTGCAGGGTCGAGCATCTGGCGCACGTATATTATCTGCGGCTCCTATCGCCGAAGCATCGGTGGTCCGGCTGTTTTCCGATCGTATTGATGATAGGCGTACCGTCCGATTCCGTTCGGACATCAATGCGGTAGAGGCGCTGCGCGAACGGCGGCTGGGTGCGATCCGGCTTGCAAGCGGCCCCGATGACAGTCCCGATCCGACAGCGGTTGCGGATGTATTGCTGAACGGGGTCAGGGCAGGGGGACTTGATCTGTTGCCATGGTCTGAAAATGCCCGTTCGCTTCGGACCCGCGCCGCCTTTGCGGGTCGGGATGAACTGAACGATAAAGCGCTGATCGCGCGGATGGACGAATGGCTTCCGCCGCTGCTTGCAGGAAAAAGGCGGCTTTCGAGTGTAGATCCCTCCGCGCTTTCGGGAGTGCTGGAGGCTGTCATCGGCTGGGATGTCAAACAGCAGATCGACCGCCTTGCCCCACCTGAATTTATTTCTCCGGCGGGCAGCCATCATGCCATTGATTATGATGCGGAAGGTGGTCCCAGGGTAGAACTTCGCGTTCAGGCGCTATTCGGTCTTGCCGAACATCCTTGCATTGGCAGCAAGCGCATTCCGCTGGTGCTCAGCCTTACCTCGCCCGCAGGTCGCTCGATTCAGACGACACGCGACCTGCCCGGTTTCTGGGCGGGAAGCTGGGCGGCGATGGCAAAGGAAATGCGTGGCCGCTATCCACGGCACCCCTGGCCGGATAACCCTGCGGCGGCCAGCGCGACATTGCGAACGAAAAGGGCCGATGCTCGCGTGAAGCCTTGACGACTCCTGCCGATTTGGGCATCGGAACGAACAGTATTTTGAGTGGAGCGACCATGTCCGCACGTATTTACCAAAAGCCCAAGAATGCGATGCAATCGGGCCGCGCGCTGACAAGCACTTGGATGCTGGAATTCGAACCTTCCGAAGCGCAAAAGCCTGATCCGTTGACTGGTTGGGCTGGGTCGGGCGATACGCGTCGTCAAGTGAAACTGACGTTCCCGACGCTTGATGCGGCAACGTCCTATGCGATGCGTGAAGGCATCGCCTATCATGTCGTGCCCGCACCCGGACGGATATTGAAGCTTCAGACCTACGCCGACAATTTCCGTTAGAGCGGGATGACTTTAGGTTGACTCACTTCCGTTCGTGTCGAGCCCTTCGACTGCCTGCAAGGCAGGCGCTCAGGATAAACTTCAGCCTTTGGCTGAAGTCGAGACACGTTAGCGCCAAGCCAGCATCCCTCGACTTC
>JAENVZ010000025.1 GCA_016650315.1 Alphaproteobacteria bacterium
ACGATGCACACGCCCGGCCAAAGCAGCATGTCGCGGCCCATCTTGCGGGCGAGATAGCCGCCCAGATGTTTGTCGGGACCAAAGATGATCTTCTGATCCTTCGGGATCTGCGCGATGATCTTTTCGGCAGACGAACTGGTGACGATGATGTCGCTGAGCGCCTTCACCTCTGCCGAACAATTGATATAGCTTAGCGCGATATGGTCGGGATGCGCCTCCCGGAATGCCTTGAACTTGTCGGGCGGGCAACTGTCCTCAAGCGAACAGCCCGCGTCCATGTCCGGCAGGACGACGATCTTTTCCGGCGACAGGATTTTTGCGGTTTCCGCCATGAAGCGCACGCCGCAAAAGGCGATCACGTCCGCATCGGTCGCCTGCGCCTTGCGCGACAGGTCCAGGCTGTCGCCGACGAAATCGGCAATATCCTGAATTTCCGGCTTTTGATAATAATGGGCCAGGATGATCGCGTTGCGGTCCTTGCGCAGCCGGTCGATTTCGGCGCGCAGGTCCAGCCCCGCAAGGCTTCCGCCCGTTTTGCCAAGTGCAGTCATCAGTCTCTCCGAATAGGTCCCATATGCAGCCGATATAAGAATTCGTCAGGATTATGCAGCAATTTTCCAGCGATCTTTTTCACTGACCACCAAATTGCGTGCTTGCAGGTCAATAAGGTGCGCCAGCACCGAGCGTCCGGCCGCGCCATGCAAGCGCGGATCGACGCCCTTGTACATTTTTTCGACCATTTCGGGAATGGAAATGGCGTCATGTGCGCGCAGATGACGCAATATCTGCCCCTCCCGGTGCTTGCGATGGCCCATCATGGAGCGGACCCATCTTTGCGGACGGTCCACCGGTTCGCCATGGGCGGGATAATAGACCGCATCCTTGCGGCCAAGCAGCTTCTGCATACTCGCCATATAGGCCGCCATGTCGCCATCGGGCGGGGAAATCACGCTGGTCGACCAGCCCATGACATGATCGCCCGTAAACAGCGCCTTTTCCTCGTTCAGCGCAAAGCACAGATGATTGGACGTGTGCCCCGGCGTTGCCACCGCTTCCAATGTCCAGCCATTGCCTTTTACCTGCTCGCCATCGGACAGGATCGCGTTGGGCGTATAGTCCCGGTCAAACGCCGCGTCGGCACGCGGGCCATCGTCATCAAGGACGAGAGGCGCGCATCCGATTATCCGAGCACCCGTCTTCTCTCCCAACGGACCGCTGGCGGGGCTGTGATCACGATGGGTATGCGTGCACATGATAGCGCGCACGGGCCGGCCTGCAATACCGCGCAATAAGGCATCAAGATGCGCAGATTCATTCGGTCCCGGATCAATTACTGCGACGTCTTGCTCACCAACCAGATACGTTTGCGTGCCGGTAAAGGTGAATGGCGAGGGATTGGGTGCCAGCACGCGCGCAACCAGCGGCGTAAGGCGCATCAACTCACCTGTCGGAAATTCGTTCATGGCTCACATGTGGCATGTTGCGGCTATAAAACAAGAGTGATCTTGTCATGCGCCTCCCCCTGCCAAATGGCCCGGATTTTGTCGGGAATATTTACAACCGCTATCAATGGTTAATATGCCTTCACTACAGCTTAACCCGTGAAACCGCCACTCTCGGCTTTTGGCACAGGCAATGCATATCTTGTCATGTCCCGAGCGTTTCGCTTCAATCGGGGGTCGGAGAATGCGATGTTTAGACCACATTGCACCGACCCCCACCCCGGGCCTCCCCATTCTCCTATCCAAAACAGCACCAACGCGCATGTTGGAAAGTTTCATTCCCTTTGGACCTTTTTTTGGACACCGTTTCGCAACCGGCTCGCTTCCCGTGCGTTATAAACACATGATCAAGCACAGTGCCAAAGCTGGACTGCAGGAAGCGGCTCTGTTGCCTGGAGTGGATCTGGGCAACTGGATGCGAACGCTTGTCGACTATGTGCGATCGGGTGAACCCGACCTCACCAACCGCCAAATGGCCTTGATGATGATTGTCTATATATTGCCCGGCCCCCACACAGTGCGGGGCTTGGCGGACAAACTTAATGTTTCAAAGCCCGTCATTACTCGTGCCTTGAATAAACTGGGTGCTCTCGGCTATCTGCGCCGGGAGCGGGATGAAGCGGATCGTCGCAACATCTTTATAACCAGGACGTCGAAAGGGGCGCATTTCCTTGACGGATTTGAACGTTTCATCGCAGAATCAAAAAGCGATGAGCATTGGGGAAAACAGCGGGTCACAAGCTGACACGGAACGGAGTCGTTTTACGCTGACGGGGCGCTCGATAGCGCTGGACCGTCGGATCAACGCCATTCGCGGCGATCTGGCGGACATTGCGCTTGCCGGTCGTTATTTCGTGCCCCATTATTCCTGTCCCCAGGGCTTTTCCGTCACCGCACCTCGCACGGCCATCCGTATCAAGGGCGATGCGGCCTCAACCGCCGTATCCGAACTCCTGCATGGCGAAACATTTCAGGCTATTGACATCGCCGGCGGCTGGGCATGGGGTTATAGCGCGCATGATAATTATGTGGGGTATGTTCGGGCGGACCAATTGGGCGTACCGATTATGCCAACCCATAGTGTTACCACGCGGGCAGCGCTTGTCTTTGCTGATGCCGACATCAAATCGCCTGAACAATTGCGGCTTCCGATGGGCAGCCGCCTTGCGGGCGAAGTCGAGGGCGCATTCCTGAAATGTGCGGAAGGGTTCGTCCATCTGCGCCACGTTTCGCCTGTCGAAACAATACAGAATGACCCGGTCGCCATTGCACAAAGCCTTGCCGGTGCGCCCTATCTATGGGGTGGGCGCAGCAGTGACGGGCTTGATTGTTCGGGCCTGGTTCAGCTCTGCCTGTCGCTATGCGGCATCGCAGTGCCCCGCGACACCGATCAGCAAATGGCGGCGCTGGACAATGAAATCGCGGCGGACGCACCGTTGCAAAGGGGCGACATCATTTTCTTTCCGGGCCATGTCGGCCTGATGGCGGACGCCGACAATCTGGTTCATGCCAATGCTTTCTGGATGCAGGTGGTGACAGAACCGCTGGCCGATGTTGTTGCGCGGCTGACAGCAGACCATGTGCAGCCGGTGCTGGCGCGCAGAAGGATCCGCCAATGACCACTCATGTCTTCATCGATGGCGGCGCGGGCACGACAGGGATTGAAATCCGCGAGCGGCTTGCGGGCAGGAGCGAACTATCGCTCATCACCCTGTCCGACGCCGACCGGAAGGACGCCGCCGCACGTAAGGCTGCGCTCAATGATGCCGATGTCGTGATTCTCTGCCTGCCTGACGATGCCGCACGCGAAGCGGTGGCGCTGATCGCCAATGACCGGACGAAAGTGATCGACGCATCGACCGCACATCGCGTGGCGCAAGGGTGGACCTATGGCTTTGCCGAGCTGGAACCCGACATGCGGCAACGCCTTTCAAGCGCGCGCTTCGTTTCCAATCCCGGCTGTTACCCGACCGGATTTCTGGCACTTGTCCGCCCGCTGATCCGTGACGGCCTGATCCCGGCGGAATGGCCCTTCACCGTCAACGCCGTGTCGGGCTATTCCGGTGGCGGCAAGGCAATGATCGCGGCGTTTAAGGATAACAAGGCCCCCGAACGGGCCGACACGGCCTACCGCGCCTATGCACTTGGCCTTGCCCACAAGCATGTGCCGGAAATGCAGCTTCATTCAGGTGCAAAATACCCGCCGCTTTTCACCCCAGCCGTCGCCCGCGTCTATCGCGGTATGCTGGTGGAGGTGCCGTTGCAACTGTGCGCCATGCCAGACGCGCCATCCCTCGACGCGCTGCGCGATACACTCGCCGCAACCTATGATGGATCGCAGCAAGTCCATGTCGCTGACAAGGCGGCTTGCGAAGCGCGTGGCCTGATCGATATCGAACAGGTAGGTGCAACCGACCGGTTGGACATTTTCGTTTTCGGGGATGAGCGGACAGGTCAGGCAAGGCTGGTGGCGGCACTAGACAATCTGGGCAAGGGTGCAGCGGGGGCTGCGGTGCAGAACCTGAACATCCTTGCGGGGTTGGAAGAAACAGCCGGGTTGCGGCTTTAAGCCCAACCCGAAGCCAAATTCAATGCACCGTGCCGACAACCTCGTCGATGGACAGCAATATGATCAGGCGTTCGATTTGACGCCAGTGGCAGAAATGGATGTGGTTGCCCAAATCCCGGCTGCGGTCGGCACGCGCCGCCGCTTCGAAACCGGCATTGTCGCCATGAAGTTCCATCAATGTCTGGGCGTCTTCAAAGCTTTTGCGGTTCGACACATAGGGCAACAGCAATCCGATTCTCCCCGCCATGGCCGCATGCGACCGATTGGACATTCCGGGAAGTCTCATTCAACCGACATGCCAATATCAAGGAAATATGGGGAACTGCGGTATCCGATAGTCAACGGATTGTTATCCAAATGCCAATCCGGGACATGATTCCCATATCGACACGTCTGGTGTCCCGGAATGAAGCGTGGCAAGGGGCGTAAATGAGCAATAATCAGCGACAGAGCGCACGAGGCGCGGGCGCCATCATCGCCCTTTCCACCATAACGGGCGTCCTTGCCGGAGGTTTAATGGGTCAGCCGTCTATAGGCCTGCTCGCCGGACTGGGAACAGGTATAGTGATCGGACTGTTGATGTGGTGGCGCGATCGCCGCAAATAATGGCCGACCGCCTTGAACGCCGGGACACAACCACATAGTTAGGCGCCATGATCAAACACCTGTTCCTGTTCACCCTCCTATGCCTCGCCATTGCTGGTGGCGCTCTGTTCTACTTTTCCCGTGGCGACACCGCGCAATTGACGGTTGAACAGCTTTCCGGCCGGGAACCGATGATCACCGTCCCGCGCAGCGAATTTATCCCTACCGCCAATGTCGCAAAGGCCGTGGGTTGGGTTGATGGTGAAAAGCCTGTTGCGGCAGCGGGACTCGAAGTGGCCCGCTTTGCCGATGGCCTTGCGCATCCCCGCTCCATGATCCGTCTGCCCAATGGCGATATATTGGTGGCTGAAACCAATAGCCCGCCCCGCAAGGTTGGTGGCGTCACCGGTGTTGTGATGGGATGGCTGATGGGCGCCGCTGGAGCCGATACCCCCTCAGCCAATCGCATCATCCTGCTGCGTGATACCAATGGCGATGGCAAGGCGGATGCCCGTCATGTGTTACTGAAGGGGCTGAATTCCCCCTATGGCATGGCGCTGGTCGGCGACACGCTGTATGTTGCCAATACCGACGCCCTGATGGCCTTTCCCTATAAGGAAGGCGAGACGCAGATTACCGCCAAGGGCCGCAAGATACTGAACCTGCCAAAACAGGAACCGAATTTCCACTGGACCCGCAACCTGGTCGCCAGCGCCGATGGATCGCGCCTTTATGTCGCGATTGGATCGGCCAGCAATATCGGCGAATATGGTCTGGACAAGGAAGAAAACCGCGCCGCCATATTGGAGGTCAATCCCCAGACCGGCAACTATCGGGTCTTCGCCAGCGGCCTGCGCAATCCCGTTGGCATGGCATGGGAACCCCATAGCGGGGAACTCTGGACCGTCGTCAATGAACGCGACATGCTTGGCAGTGACCTGGTTCCCGATTATCTGACCCGCGTTGAATTTGCCGGTTTCTATGGTTGGCCCTGGAATTACTGGGGCGGTTATGAGGACAAGCGCGTGGAGCCGGGCCGGCCGGACCTGCGCGAATATACGCATCGCCCGGATTTTGGGCTGGGCAGCCATACAGCGCCGCTGGGCCTCAGCTTCGCCAATGGCGCGAACCTTGGCGACAGCTTCAGTAATGGCGCATTTGTCAGCCTGCATGGAAGCTGGAACCGCAAGCCGCTGGCCGGATACAAGGTCGTGTTCGTGAAATTCGACGACAAGGGCAAACCGCAGGGCCTGCCCATCGATGTTCTGACAGGCTTTCTGATGAACGACAAGAACGAAGCCCGCGGTCGTCCCGTGGATGTCCTTGTTGCCAAGGATGGCGCGCTGTTGGTCAGCGACGATGTCGGCGGCATCATCTGGCGTGTGAGCAGTTCAAAAGCAAAGCCATGATCCCGTTTCAGGGATAACTGACAGTCTTGGGCATCCCTTCCGGGATCGGAATATAGTCGTCCGCGTCGCCCGGAATCTTTGCAAAGCGCCCGGCCTTCCAGTCGTCGCGCGCCGTCATGATCCGGTCCTTGCTCGACGACACGAAATTCCACCAGACATGGCGCGGCGTGGCAAAGGCCTCTCCACCGCACAGCATCACACGTCCGCCATCGACGCTGCGCAGCGTCGCACGAACACCAGGCCGCAGCACATAAAGCGTCATCGGCCGTAGCGCCATATTATCGAGCGCTGCGTCGCCGCCAGCCAGATAAACCGCGCGTTCCTCCGCCTCCGCATCGACGGGCACCGCTCCGCCGGGTTGCAGGTTGATGTCGGCATAGATGGTGTCGGCATAGGTGCTGACGGGCGCACGCTGACCCCAGAGCGTCCCCATGATGACCCGCGCGCGGGCACAATGCCCCTCGATCACCGGCAGGGCGTCTTGGGGCACATGTTCGAAGGCCGGGTCCATCTCCTCCCGTCCATCGGGCAGGGCCAGCCAGGTCTGGATCGCCGACAGTTTCGACGCCTTCACACGATCTTCGTTGGGCGAACGCTCGCTATGAACAATGCCGCTGCCTGCGGTCATCAGATTGACTGCGCCCGGCTCTATCAATTGCTGCGACCCCAGCGAATCGCGATGCACGAAGCTGCCTTCATACATGTATGTCACGGTTGCCAGATTGATGTGCGGATGCGGGCGCACATCGACCCCCTGCCCCGGTGCCAGCTTCGCCGGTCCCGCCTGATCGAAAAAGATGAACGGCCCGACCATCGTCCGCTCCTTTGCAGGCAGGCACCTGTGCACTCGAAAGTCACCCAGGTCGTGCGTGGTCGATGTTATGGCCTGAATGATCGGATCGTCAGTCATGTTCTGCCTTCCGCTTGCCGATGATTATTCCCCTGGGGCCTTTGCCTTGATCGCCATGGCGTGCACCTTGTCCCGCATGATGTCGCCCAGCGCCCTGTTCACCATCCGTTGCCGATTGACCCGGCTTTGCCCGGCAAAGGCGTCTGCGACGATTTCCACGGTAAAATGGCTTTCGCCAGAGCCATCATCGCCCATATGGCCGCTATGCTTCGCGCTGTCGTTGATGACGGCGAGTTGGATCGGGGACAGGGCCGCTTGCAGCCTTTGTTCGATTTCTGTGGCCACAGGGCCTTTCGATATTTGGGTCATATCCCCTATATATCCTTTTCGATTCATCTTTTGACAGCATATTTCAGGACGTATTTTGGCAAGCGACCCATCTCGATCAAGGCAAAGGCACGACCGTTTCCACGGGCGGGTGGAAGGACGTCACACGCCCTGCGCCATTTCCGGCTGCAAGGAAACCGGCGAATTCCGTGCACTGCCCGAAGGCAGCAGGGGTGGCACCGCAAACCGCCCGGAAGGATGGCGCTGGCTGTGCCTCGATCACGTCCGCGAATTCAACCAGGGCTATAATTATTTCAGCGGCATGAGCGCCGAGGAAATCCACGACGCGCAACGCCCCTATGCCGGGTGGGAGAGTGAAACCCGCGCCTTTGCGACAAATGGCGCCTCTCCTCCCCCGCGCTGGCAGGATTTCAGCGATCCGATTGATGCCATTGGCGCGCGTTTCCAGGAAAAAATGCGCGAATCCCGTGCACGTCAGGACGCCCGCCCATTGTCGAGCGATGACCGCAAGGCGCTTCGGGCGCTCGGCCTTGACGTGGATGCGGACCGGACGATGCTGCGGCGGCGTTATGCCGACCTCGTGCGAAAATATCACCCTGACCGTAATGGCGGCGACCGCAGCCATGAGAAAGCGTTGCAGGATGTGATTTCTGCCTATACGCATCTTCGCAAAGCCCCAGTATTTGCCTGATTTTGCCTTTCTCCTCCGTTTGCTTCGAGCCGCATCGAGCGAAGTCGAGATGCGTCTGTCGAGAAGCCCATCTCGACTCCAGTTCTCGACACCAACGGTCAAGGTGGGTTAGGGCAAATCCAGATATTCAAAGTGAGACTCATATGACCGACATCCCCAACGCCCAGCCCGATACGCGCGCCGAAACGCTGATGGACGCGCCCGACAAGGTTGTGAGCGCCCGCAAGGTGTTCGGGGTCGACTCGGACATGGAAATCCCCGCTTTTTCGCAAGCGGACGAGCGCGTGCCCGACATCGACCCTGCCTATGTGTTCGATCCCGACACGACGCTGGCTATCCTCGCAGGCTTTGCGCACAACCGCCGCTGCATGGTGCAGGGCTATCACGGCACCGGCAAGTCGACGCATATCGAACAGGTCGCTGCACGCCTGAACTGGCCGTGCATCCGCATCAATCTGGACGCGCATATCAGCCGCATCGACCTTGTCGGCCGCGACGCCATCGTCCTGAAAGACGGACAGCAGGTGACCGAATTTAAGGAAGGCCTGCTCCCCTGGGCGCTTCAGCACCCGGTCGCATTGGTCTTCGACGAATATGACGCAGGTCGCCCCGATGTCATGTTCGTCATCCAGCGCGTGCTGGAAACTGATGGCAAGATGACCCTGCTCGACCAGAACCGCGTCATTCGTCCCAATCGCTGGTTCCGCCTGTTCGCCACGTCGAACACCATCGGTCTTGGCGACACGACGGGCCTGTATCACGGCACGCAGCAGATCAAT
>JAENVZ010000026.1 GCA_016650315.1 Alphaproteobacteria bacterium
GAATAGTCCATATTGTTCGGTTTCGTTTTTGGGCAGGAATTTTTCGTCACCTACGACGCGGAAGCTACGCATCAGTATTTGCCCGCCAAACGCGCCCTCCCAGCCGCCATGTTTTTGCTGCACCAGCTCCAGCCGGGATTCGAGGCCCTGACTGTAGAATGTGGTGCCGACCGCGCCGGTGTCGTCGATCTCGCTATGCTGATAATCGGCGAAGCCTGCGCGGAAGCGGATTTTGTCCAGGAAACCGCCGCCGGTATCGACCCCCCCTCGCACATCCGCGCGCGTCTGTTTCATGTCGATCCGCACCTGTTCCGCCTCGATATCGAGGTCAAACGAATAGCGAACCGGCACGCCGTATAGGCTGTCGAAATGGCTGATCGAAAAGCCCAGATTGCCGGTGTCGGTGATCAGCGCGACACCGCCCGCCATGTCCCACGTCCGTCCCGCGCTGTTGGGCAGCTTGCCTTTCAGGTCGGCTAGGGCTGCAATTTCGGGATCGCTGCTTGCCGCTGCCTGAGAGCGTAGTTCGGGGGGCAAGATATAGCTGCCAGTGTCGAGATCGCCGCTCTTGGTATAAGTGCCATCGACATGGAAAACGATCTTGCCGCCCACCGGCGCGTCGGCGGCGGCGGAGATCGAGCGTTCATTGGCGGCGCTGCCGTAGGTGGCGATGCCGTCGATATGCACCGGCTCATCGGGTATACGGCGCGGAATGCGGCTGTCGACCACATTGACGACACCGCCGATGGCCGCCGATCCGAACAGCAGGGCCGATGGGCCGCGCAGCACCTCGATCCGGTCAGCGGTCAGCGGGTTGATGACGACGGCATGATCGACCGAGGTATTGGATACATCAAAGCTGCCAATGCCATCGGTCAAAACGCGCACCCGCTCACCCTGCAATCCGCGCAGCACAGGGCGGGAGGCATTGGGGCCAAAGGATGTCGCTGACACGCCCGGCTGACTGGTCAGCGTATCGCCGATGGTGGTTTTCAGGTTGCGGACCAGATCAGCACCAGTCAGCACGGATGTGCCTGACAAAATGTCTTCCTGGTTTCGCTGGAAAGCGCCGGTTACCAGAATTTCCCTGGATGGTTCCGTATGATAGTCACCTTGCTGCGGGGCAGGGTCGCTCTGCGCATGGGCGGATGAAACGAACAGCAGCATGGCGGAACCGGCAAGCAGGGAGCGTTTTGACATGTCGAGCATCACCTTTGAATTCATGAAGTGAATTGTCCATAAATTTAATGTTACAACATATCAATTCCGGCCGATAAATTATTATGCGGTGCACCGTAATTTCCGGTCCACTCGGCGCGGGGATCGGTTTGAACGTGAAAAGGGAATGTCCCGCAGCGGTACAGCCGGGACATTAACCATCTTTCCCACTAGCCTAAATCGTTAAAAATCCGTTAACGTTTCTCTCATGAAACGGAGACTTGTCTTGACCACTGAATCCGCGCGTCATCCCTTCCGGAAAAGCCTGCCAATGCAGTTGTTCGTGGTGGATCCCAAGAGCAAGCGGACGTCGGACGATCAGGACTGGAAGCTGTTCATGCTCAGCTTTTCCGCCTTCTTCACGGTGTTCTACACGTTCATTTTGTAAAAAATGGCGCCGCCGCCCGACCATAGAGCAAGCTGCGCTAAATCTGACGCATTTCGCTTGCTCTAGCTCTTTGTTGTCGCATCGTTTTTTGCGAAAAACCGGTTCCCACTTTTTCGCACGATGCTTTAGTCGCAGGCGCAGTGAAGTTTCCAGGCAAGCCATGCCGATACAAGGCACATCGCGGCCACCAGCAACAGTGCCCCTGTCACCGAAAGTCCGGCATTTGTCGCGGCGAGGATCGCTAAAGCGCCAATGGTCATCGCACCTGAATTAACCACATTATTCGCAGCCACGGTCCGTGCGGTTTCACTTTTGCGGACTGTGGTGGTGAGGAAGGCGTAGAGCGGCACCACGAACATGCCACCGCTAATCGCAATGCCCAGCAACGCGGCCACCACATGCCATGCACCGGTTTGGGCAATGAACGTCCAGACATCGTAATACTGCCCTGATGGCGCGCCGGTCCAGCTATGCGCCACGATGTAAAGATACAGAATGAACCCCCCCATCGCCAGGACCGAGGCCGGGCCGAATTTCGCCGATACCTTGCCCTGTAGCAGCCGGTTGATCGCCACTGATCCAATGGCGACGCCGATGGAGAAAACGGCAAGGAAAAGGCTGGCGACTTCCTTGCTGGCGGTGAAGACATTTTTCACCAATGGCGGGAAGATGATGATGAGGATGGAACCGATCATCCAGAAAAAGCTGATGGCGCAGATAGCGAGAAACAGCCGGGGAATATGCATGGTGACGCTAATCAGACGCCAGGAAGATCGCAGTGGATTGTGGTCGATCTCTATGGGGTCGCCTACTGGTGGGGCGGGGGGGACCTGGCACCCGCAATAATAGCCGGCGATGGCAACGCATATGACGGTGGCGGCTGTGGCTTCGGCGTTGATCCACCCCGCTGCAATGGTGCCTGCCAGGATTGCGAGATAGGTTCCCGCTTCGACAAGGCCGGTGCCGCCCAACACTTCATCTTCTTCCAGATGCTGAGGCAGTATGGCATATTTGATTGGTCCGAAAAATGTGGAATGTACACCCATGGCCAGCACGGCGACGAGCATTACCGGAATATTTTTCAGCATCAGGCCGATCGACCCCACTGCCATGATCCCGATTTCAGCTATCTTTACGATGCGAATGATCCGGGCTTTGTCCATGGTATCGGCAAGCTGACCGGACAGAGCCGACAGCACGAAGAAGGGGAGGATGAACAGGCCGGTCGAAAGCGCGTTGAAATTCGATTCCATCCGCGGGTCGCTGTAGATGGTGTAAGTGGCGAACAGCACCATCGCCGTCTTGAACAGATTGTCGTTGAATGCGCCCAGAAACTGCGTGCCGAATATCGGCAGGAACCTTCGCTTGCCAAGAAGCCTAAGGGATACCTGCATATTGAGGTTGTTCTCGTTGTTGCGACGAAGGGTGCAGGGCCGCATGTAGCCAAAAGCATCGTCCGGGCCAACAGAATTCATACCTGGCAACCATATTCACGCCATGCATTTCCATTGACAGAGAAAAAGACTATGCCGAGCAAAAGACCATGCTGACCTTGCCCAATATATTGACGCTTTCCCGGATTTTTGCGGTTCCCCTGTTGATGGGGCTGCTCTGGTTCCCGCAATGGCAGACGGGTTATGCCTTTGCGTTCGCGCTCTATTGCCTGATGGGGATCACGGATTATTTCGACGGATATCTGGCCCGGTCAAACGGTGCAGTGTCGAAAATGGGTATTTTCCTTGATCCCATTGCCGACAAGATCATGGTGGCGGCGGTCATCGTCATGCTAGCGGCGACGCGCGATATCGCGGGGATTCACATTATCGCGGCTATCATCATATTGCTGCGCGAAATCGCCGTGTCGGGCCTGCGGGAATTTCTGGCGGAATTGCGGGTGTCGATGCCAGTGTCGAACCTTGCCAAATGGAAAACGACTTTCCAGCTTATCGCTCTTGGTGCGTTGATCCTTGCGGGCGCATTGCCGCATTTTGCATTCATTAAACTGACGGGCCTTACGACATTGTGGGCCGCGGCAATCCTGACGCTGATTACCGGATGGGACTATTTGCGCGTCGGCGTCAAGCATATGGACTGACCAATGACGGGCAGGATCGACATTCTCTATTTCGCCTGGGTGCGTGAACACATTGGTTCAGGCGGCGAAACCATCGACCATCCCGGTGAAGCGGTGCTGGTAAGCGATCTTGTCGCCCTGCTGGCGGCACGTGGCGGTGGCTATGCGGAGGCGTTGGCCGATCCTACCCGGCTGCGTGCCGCGCTGGACCAGAAATTTGTTCCTATCGACACGCCGGTTGGCATGGCAAGGGAGCTGGCGATCTTTCCGCCGGTGACGGGCGGATGATCCGCGTTTCCGTCCAGACCGAGGGTTTCGATCCGGGACAGGAACAGGCCGCGCTGGAGGCAAGCGGCGGCGGCGCGGTGGCGAGTTTTACCGGCCTCGTCCGGGGCGATGGTGGCCTTGTTGAGCTGCATCTCGACCATTATCCGGCCATGACACAGGTACAGCTTGAAACGCTGGCGAGCGAGGCAACGGCACGCTGGTCGCTATCGGGTGTCAGGATCGTCCACCGCGTCGGCCCGCTGACACCGGGCGATCGTATAGTTTTTGTCGCAACGGCGGCGCGGCATCGGGAAGCGGCGCTGGAAAGCTGCGCCTTCCTGATCGATTGGTTAAAGACCAGTGCGCCGTTCTGGAAACGTGAACGTTACGCCGACGGACGCATAAGCTGGGTCGAGGCGCGCGGCGAGGACGATGCGCGTGCGGCGCGCTGGCGCACAAGCGAAAGCTGACTTTCTATAGCGCTCCATCGGTATCGAGGGCATAGCCTGCCGAACGAACGGTGCGGATGATGTCGTGGGCGCCATTGATATTGATGGCCTTGCGCAAGCGGCGGATGTGGACATCTACGGTGCGCAGTTCGATGTCGCTGTCCTGACCCCACACGCTGTCGAGCAGCCGCTCACGGGAAAAGACCCAGCCCGGATGCTCCAGAAAATGCTTGAGCAGGCGGAATTCTGTAGGACCGAGCGGCACCATGGAGCCGCTGCGGCGCACCTTGTGTCCCACCGTGTCCATTTCAATGTCGGCGAAGCTCAGCGTTTCACCCGCCAGTGCCGGACGCACACGGCGGAGCACCGCGCCGACCCGCGCGACCAGTTCGCGTGGTGAAAAGGGCTTGGTCACATAATCGTCCGCGCCGGTTTCAAGACCACGGACGCGGTCTTCCTCTTCACCGCGCGCGGTCAGCATGATGATCGGCACATTGGCCGTTTCGGTCATCCGGCGCAGGCGGCGGCAGACCTCTATGCCGGACAGACTTTCGACCATCCAGTCGAGCAGAACGATGTCGGGCGTGTTTTCCTGCGCCAACAACAGCGCCTCTTCGCCATCGACGGTATGGGCGACTTCGAAATCTTCCCGTTTGAAGTGCCAGATGAGCAATTCCGCAAGGGCGGCATCGTCCTCCACCAGCAGCATTTTTGCACGCGCCATATGATTATCCTTCGTGCGGTTCCGATGGGTGCTCGCCGCGTTCCCGTTCAGGCAGATGTTGACCGGTGGCAGCGAAATAGACCATTTCGGCGATGTTGGTCGCATGGTCGCCGATGCGTTCAATATTCTTGGCAATGAACAGCAGATGAGCCGATTCCGAAATATGCTTTGGGTTTTCCATCATATAGGTGACGAGCGTGCGGAAGATGCTGTTGTAGAAATCATCGACCACCTTGTCCCGATGGCACACCGCCGCAGCCAGATCGGCGTCGCGCGCGGCAAAGGCATTGAGCACGTCATGGACCATTTCGCTTGCGACTTGCGCCATGGAGGGCAGTAACGAACTGGGCTGTATACCAGTGTTTTCCGTAATCAGGGGAACCCGTTTGGCGATGTTCTTGGCATAATCGCCAATACGTTCGATAACGCCGACGATCTTTAGCGCGGCCACTACTTCGCGCAGATCGTCGGCCATCGGCGCGCGAAGGGCGATGGTCTGGACGGCGAGCTTTTCGATATCCGCTTCCATCTCGTCAATCTTGCGGTCGTTTTCCACGACATGCGCGGCAAGGTCGAGATCCTTGCGGGTCAGGGCCGTCATCGCCTCCGAAAGAGCGGCCTCGGCGCGTCCGCCCATTTCGGAAATCAGGCCGCGCAGCCTGTCGATATCGTCGTCAAAAGCCTTGACGGTATGTTCGCTACCAAGAGCCATGACTTTGTTCCTTCTCTTTCACTTCAACCATAGCGGCCAGTGATGTAATCCTTCGTCCGTTCCTGACGCGGATTGGTGAATATGTCGGACGTTACGCCATATTCCACAAGCGTTCCCAAATGGAAAAAGGCGGTGCGTTGCGACACGCGCGCGGCCTGCTGCATATTGTGGGTCACAATGACGATGGCGTAATTGCCGCGCAGTTCGTGAATCAACTCCTCGATCTTGGCTGTGGCGATAGGGTCCAGGGCAGAGCATGGCTCATCCATCAGGATGACTTCAGGTTCCACTGCAATCGCGCGACCGATACACAGCCGCTGTTGTTGTCCGCCCGACAGTGCGGTGCCGCTTTCGTGCAGCCGGTCCTTGACTTCTTCCCACAGGCCTGCCCGACGCAGCGATTTTTCGACGATGACCTCCAGATCGGCCTTTGAGCCGGCAAGGCCGTGGATACGCGGGCCATAAGCGACATTTTCGAAGATCGATTTGGGAAAGGGATTGGGTTTTTGAAACACCATGCCGACGCGGGCGCGCAGTTGCACCACGTCCATGGATGAAGCGTAGATATTCTCTCCATCAAGCGTAATTTCGCCTTCCACCCTCGCACTGGCGACGGTGTCGTTCATACGGTTCAATGTTCGCAGGAACGTCGACTTGCCACAACCAGACGGGCCGATGAAGGCTGTCACATTTTCCATGTCCACATCGATGGAGACATTGTCGATCGCTTGTTTGTCGCCATAAAAGACGTTCACGTTTCGCGCTGTCATCTTCGATTTCTGAAGAATCGAGGCGTCCTTGGTTTCGATCATATGCATGTCACCAACGCTTTTCGAATTTGTTGCGGAGATAGATGGCGAGCCCGTTCATGGCGAGCAGGAAAGCCAGCAGGACGATGATCGCGGCAGAGGTTTTTTCGACAAAACCTTTACTGACCTCATCCGACCAGAGGAAAATCTGAACGGGAAGCACTGTCGCCGGGTCGGTAATACCACCCGGCGGTGTGGCTATGAAGGCACGCATGCCGATCATCAACAGCGGTGCGGTTTCACCCAGCGCGCGCGCCATGCCGATGATCGTGCCGGTCAATATGCCAGGCAACGCCAGCGGCAGGACATGATGGAACACTACCTGGACGGGAGAAGCGCCGACACCCAGGGCCGCGTCGCGGATGGAAGGTGGCACAGACTTGATGGCGTTGCGTCCGGCGATGACGATGACCGGCATGGTCATCAACGCCAGCGTCAGGCCGCCGACTAGCGCCGCAGATCGCGGAAAATGCAGGATATTGAGGAAAATGGCGAGGCCGAGCAGACCGAAGATGATCGATGGCACCGCCGCCAGATTGTTGATCGACACTTCGATCAGATCGGTCCAGCGATTGCGCGGCGCATATTCTTCCAGATAGAGCGCTGACAGCACGCCCACCGGAAAGCTGAGCACCAGCGTTACCAGCATGGTCAGCAGCGACCCCTTGAAGGCACCCCAGATACCGACCTGGGTTGGATCAGTGGCGTCGCTTTCGGTCAGGAAACCAGTGTTGAAGTCGGTCGAAACAAGGCCTTGTGCCTTCAATTTCGCATAGGCGGCTTCCGCATTGGCGCTACCATCACCCTTTGCGGCCCGGTCGATCTCCGTGGCGGCGGGTACTGTAATGGTGACCGCCTGCGTCAATATTGTTGGATCGGCCTTGATCGCCTTGCGCAGTTCGAGCCAGCTATTGGGCGAAATCAGGTTGCCCCAATCATCCCCCAGCGCGCTTTTGGCCGTTTGTGCCGTGACGGCGGGCAGATTGGCGTTGGACAGGATACGATCGGCATTTCCGTCCTTCAGCATGGCCGGGTCGATCATCACCGGGGCCGTTCGAAAATCGACGGGCAGGAGCACATTGGTCTGGGTAAAGCCACGCGCGCCATTACCAATCATGGTGATCAGCAGAAAGGCGAGGAAACCGGTCGATACCAATACGGCGAGCAGGCCAAGCAGGCGGAACCGCCGCTCGGCTGCATAACGGCTGCGGATGCGTTGCTGCATCCGTTGGGCTTTCCAGTCGGTTGGCGCGCGGGTCGCGCCAATCGTGACCGTGGGGACGCGCTCGAGTGCCATGTCAGTCATAGGCCTCCCGGTATTTCTTCACGACGCGCAGGGCGACGATGTTGAGCAGCAAGGTGACGATGAACAGCACCAGCCCAAGGGCGAAGGCGGCGAGCGTCTTGGGGCTGTCGAATTCCTGATCGCCGGTGAGCAACTGCACGATTTGCGTGGTGACGGTGGTGACGCTGGCGAAGGGATTGGCAGTCATATTGGCAGCAAGGCCCGCTGCCATCACCACGATCATCGTTTCGCCGATCGCCCGACTGACGGCCAGAAGGACGCCTCCGACGACACCTGGAAGCGCCGCGGGGATCAATACGCGCTTGATTGTCTCACTGGTCGTTGCTCCCATGGCGAGCGATCCATCGCGCATGGATTGCGGCACTGCGGCGATGCTGTCATCGGCCATGGAACTGACGAACGGAATGATCATGACGCCCATGACAAGGCCAGCGGCCAGCGCGCTTTCGGAGGAAGCGCCGCTGATGCCGATGGAGACAGCGAAATCGCGCAGGGCAGGTGCAATGGTCAGGGCGGCAAAATAGCCATAAACCACGGTAGGCACGCCAGCCAGCATTTCCAGCGTCGGCTTCATCCATTTGCGTACAACAGGCTTTGCATATTGGGTGAGGTAGATGGCGCTCATCAGCCCCAGCGGGATGGCCACTATCATGGCAATGATCACGCCGATGAAGATGGTGCCCCAAAAGAGAGGGACGGCGCCAAAGGCATTTTTGCTGCCAAAACCAAGGGCGGCCGATTGCGGACTCCATTTCATGCCAAAGAGGAAGTCCAGCGGTGAGACTGTTTGGAAAAAACGGGCGGTTTCGAACAATAGTGATGCGACGATGCCGACGGTCGTGACGATCGCGATCAGCGACGCGAGAAGAAGCGCCATCATCACCAATCGCTCCACCCGTGTCCGCGCGCGAAAATCGGGGCGAATGCGTGTAAAGGCGTATGCGCCCCCCGCAAATGCGAGGATCAGCGCCAGAAAAACGCCTGCTGAATTATAGCGTGCCTGCGCCTGCACATAGAGCGGCACGAAGGCTTGCGCCTGAGGATTAAAGGCAGTCGTCTGTTTGCCGCTCGCTATATTCCGGGCTTCAGACAGGATCGATCCACGCGCAAAGGCATCTTGTGGCAGCTCGGACGCGGCGGGATGTTCCAGGACCGTCTGTGTGACGAGGCCGGGCGCGACATTGCTCCATACCGCCAGGAAGAGCAGCGCGGGCAATATGGTCCACAGCGCGACATACCAGCCGTGATAGCCTGGCAGGCTGTGCAGCCGGGTGGTCCCTCCGGCCCGCAGCCGGTCAGCCTTGGTGCGCGCACTGACCCATGCGATGAAGCCAAGGCCAAGGACAAGAAATATGATGACTGGGCCGGTCACGCGGTTTTAATCCCTTTGGTACTGCAATACATGAATGACTGGCGCGCCCATCCCTATGGGAGGACAGGCGCGCCGGTCAGCAGACCTACTTCAACGAAGAGGCCTGAAGCACTGTCAGGTTCTTGACAGCGTCAGCGCTGGCCGCGCGAACAGCGTCGGGCGCAGCGATCAGGCCACGCTTCACCAGATACCCATCGGTACCCCACGCGCCTGCGAACTCAGCCAGATATTCCTTCAGGCCGGGAATCGCCGTCACATGGGCTTTCTTCACATAAATATAGAGCGGACGGGCGCCGGGGTAATTACCGCTGGCGATGGTGTCATAGGTCGGTTCAATATCGTTCAGCGGAATGCCGTTGATGCTGTCCTGATTTTCTTCCAGGAAGCTGTATCCGAAAATACCGACTGCATTGGGATTGGCGCCCAGCTTCTGCACGATCAGATTGTCGTTTTCGCCCGAATCGACATATTTGCCGTCTTCACGCACTTTGGTGCAGATATCCTTGAACTTGTCTTCATCGGTCTTTTTCAGCGCTTCCATGGCAGGATCGCTCTTGCAGCCTTTCTCCATGACCAGTTCGGAAAAGGCGTCACGCGTGCCGGATGTGGAGGGCGGGCCGAAAACCGAAATCGCGATGCCTGGTAAGGACGAATCAACGTCCGACCATTTTTCCGCCGTATTGGGCTTGCCATAGGGGTTGGCCGCCAGCGCCTCATAGATTTGCTTGGGGGTCAGCTTGAACTTGGGGCCCTTCTTCGATTCCGCAAAGGCGATGCCGTCAATGCCGACCTGAACTTCGATAATGTCAGTGACGCCGTTCTTCTGGCAATCTTCGAATTCCGACGCCTTCATCCGGCGCGAGGCGTCTTCGATGTCGGGGTGGCCAGCGCCAACGCCTGCGCAGAACAGCTTCATGCCCGCGCCCGTGCCGGTCGATTCGATGATCGGCGACTTCATGCCCGGATTGTTGTTGACGAACTGTTCGGCAACGGCAGTGGCGAAGGGAAAGACCGTCGATGATCCGACGGCGCGAATCTGGTCGCGCGCACCAGCGGCGGAATCACCGCCTGCCTGATCCTGACATGCGGTCAGGGCGAGCGCCGAAACGGCGAGAATGGCTATAGTTTTGATCATTGTTCCTCCATGAATCTCATCTGCATGCCGATGATGTCTTGCGGCCCCTAGCAGTGATTCATATGGCCATTGTGACAGTTGAGTTTCAGTTTGATGACAATGCAGCCGGTTGGTTCGTTGAATCTGCAGGCGGCAGGTGGATGGAAATATTGGTCCCCTTGCCAACGATGCTGTTGATATCCATCCGGCCGCGATGTCGTTCGACGATATGCTTGACGATGGCAAGGCCAAGGCCGGTGCCGCCCATCGCCCGGCTGCGGCCCGAATCAATACGATAAAATCGTTCGGTCAGGCGCGGAAGGTGATCAGGATCGATGCCTTCGCTTTCATCGGTCACCGTCAATTTGACCATGGCCCCCGATCCGCGTGTCAGCCGAACGACGATGGGCGTATCTGGCCTGCCATATTTGACGGAATTACTGACGAGATTGTGGAGAAGTTGCGATAGCTGCGCCCGGTCGCCATTGACAGGTGGCAGTCCGGGTTCAACCTTGCAGGCGACATCCATGCCGCGCTTGCCATGGCGTTCGTGAAATATTTTTTCCACTTCGCCAATCAGTTCGGCCAGGTCGACGGGCGTATCGGGCAATTGATATTTCTCTGCCTCAATCCGCGACAGGGACATCAGGTCGTCGACAAGGCGCTGCATCCGGCGCGCCTCATCGAACATGATTTTCAGAAAACGGTCGCGTGTTTCCCGGTCGCCGCCCGCCTTGGGATCGCCCAGCGTCTCTATGAAACCCAATATGGCGGCAAGGGGCGTGCGCAGTTCATGGCTGGCATTGGCGACGAAATCGACACGCATACGTTCGGCTGCATAGCTGCCGGTCCGGTCGATCAGGTGGACCATGATTCGTCCCTTGCTCATGGTCGCCGTGCGCATTTCCCAGCGTTGTTCCCGCTGGCCCAAGCCGACAAAGTTGATAGAACCGCCCGCCGCCGATGCGCCGGGTTGGGTCAGCCGCTCGGCTGCGGCAGGATGGCGCAGGGCGATGCGGACATCCTCCCCCACGATGTGCGATCCCAACAGGCGCAGTGCGGCGCGATTGGCGCGCACGACCCGATCGTTGGCAATGATAAGCAGCGGTTCGATAATGCCTTCCATCGCCCCGTCGAAATCGGGGTTGTCCAGCAGGTCTAGCGGTGGTTCCGGGTCGCGGACGACATTTGTGGCTGTTTCCGGGTGGCGATCAATCATGATCGACAAGGCAAAGATGCCAGCGACGATGGCAATCAGCGCTGTTTCCCAACTGCCGCCAAAAATCAGCGAGCCGGTCGCCCCGATCAGGATGATGAACATCGCCGTTGTGAACTGAAGCATGGAAGTGCGATTCATGGTTATCGCCCTAGATTATTTTTTGCCTGGCTGCGATGTTTATAGTCAGGTGTTTCAGAAGCTTGCACCGGTTTACGCTTCTGTAAGGGAAATCCCGGATAAGTGCACGGATGAGCGATATGGAAAAGCATGATGAACAGCCGGAGCAGGCTGAAGAGGCGAGCCGCCTGACGGCGCCGTCGCGCCGCCAGATGCTGATGATGGGCGCCGTCGCGACATCGGCCATTATTTCCATTCGGCCCGCGCTGGCGCAAACGGCGGGATCGGTGATGAATTGCGAAATTCCGGTTCCCGACATGGGCCGCGCCGGGCACTATATTGCGAGCGACGGCCAATTGGTCGCACCGGACACGCCGGGTGCCTTTCCACCGACCGGTCGCGCCTTCAAGGGCGAGGAAGTCAAAGCGGCGATGCATGGCCGCAGCCTGCCGGGCACCAGCTATGAACAAAACAAGGCCTATATGAACTATATCCGCCGGTTGCAGGCCGGGAATAGCGGTTTTACCTGCTATGCCTCGCTGCAAATGCCACGCTGAGCGCGCTGCGGCCTCATGTCATGGCGGATGATGATGGGCAGTATCTTTATCGGGCGGAAGGTGCAGAGCAGCTTCTTGTAAGGCGGCTTGACGATCTGACGCTGATTTATCATCGGCGATCGGGTCTTACCCATATGGTGACCGCGCCAGTGCCAGAAATACTGACGGCGATGGGGGGCGATGCATTGAGCGCACTTCAAATTTTGTCCCGCCTGTCCGACCGTTTTGACCTGGCTGTGGAGGATGAAGGATCGCAGTTCGCGGTCATTGCGGCGCGGCTGGAGGAATTGGCCGGGCTTGGGCTGGTGGAACGGCTGTGAAGCATACGTTTTCCGTCTGCATAGGGCCTGCTTCCTTTCGGATTGGTTCGGCCTGGGCTGAACCTGTTGAACAATTACGCCGATTATATGCGGACTATCCGGCACCTGAAGGCGGGTTTGTCGATTTTTCCGTGCGTCTGGAGCCTGCAACGCCGTTGCGGCAGTGGTTGCGGCCATCGGTCGCCATTGCGGGCGACTATATGTTGCCAGACGCCGCGCCGTTGCCGCTCGCGCAGGGCTTGCTGGCGGCGGAAATGGGGATGAACCTGCAAATGGCGCTCGGCTGGCGGCGGCACGTGCTGCTTCATGCGTCCTGTGTCGAAAAGGACGGGCGTGCGCTGGTGATGACCGGGGCGTCGGGATCGGGCAAGTCGACACTGGCGGCCATGCTGGGTGAACGCGGCTGGCGGTTGATGGGCGATGAATTTGCGTTGCTTGATGTGCAAAAGGGTGGAATTTTTGCGTTTCCTCGCCTCATTTCATTGAAGAACGGGGCCATAAGGGTGATGGAGCAGGACGCCGATCCAGCGCGCTTTGGTCCGTTGATGGAGGCCACGCCCAAGGGCGACATCCGCCACCTTGTCCCCCGCGCCGATGCGATTGCGCGAATGGGGGAGGGCGCGATGCCCGCCATGCTGCTTTTCCCGCGCTTTGGCTTTTCGCCCGCGGTCCGGCCGGTGATGAAAAGCGAAAGTTTCATTCGTCTGACGCAGGCATCGACCAATTATGTCGCCTTGGGGGAAGCGGGCTTTACGGCGTTGGCCCGGTTTGTCGAAACTGTGCCAGCGCACGCCATCGACTATGGATCGGGCGATGAGGCGCGCTTGCTGGTCGAGCGGCTATGGGACGCGGCAATATGAGCGCGCTTGCGCTGGTTCAGGCGCTGCGCGATCCGGCATCGGTGTCGGGACTCGATGCGGCGGGCTGGAACGGCCTGATCGCCATGGCGCGGGCGGAACAGTTGATCGGCAGCCTTGCTCATCGGCTGGATGGACTTGGCCTGCCTGCCGCTGTTGAGCGGACGATGCTGGATGCGCGCCGCCACGCCATCCTTGTCAGGCGTCAGGCATTGTGGGAAGCCGATCGCGCCCGCGCGGCATTGGCCGCTGTCGATGCGGCTGTCATCCTGCTCAAAGGCACGGCGTATGCGGCCGCCGGATTGCGGGCCGGGACGGGGCGCCATATTGGCGATCTCGACATCATGGTGCCGCGTCCGGCGCTGGACCAGGTGGAAAAAGCGCTGATCGCCGCTGGCTGGGAATGGGTGAAGCCTGATCCCTATGACGACCAATATTATCGCCGCTGGATGCATGAATTGCCGCCGCTCATCCACAAGGAGCGCGACCGGATGATCGATGTGCATCATACGATATTGCCGCTGACCGCGCGACAGAGGCCCGATGCCGATGCGATGATCATCGACCGTCTGGAACTGGGCAACGGCCTGTCCGTCCTCGCGCCAGAAGATATGGTGCTGCATTGCATTGCGCACCTGTTTGCCGATGGCGATATGGCGGGCGGGCTTCGAAATCTGTGGGATCTGCATTGCCTGTTGGAAGATTTTGGCGCTGATCCGGGATTTGCGAAGCGACTGAAACAGCGGGCGGCGCGCCATGGACTTGCGGCGCATCTGAAGCGTGCTGTCAGGCTGTCGTCCCATCTTTATGGTGCCGGGGCGGACCTTTATCTTTTCGACCAATTCTATCTGCGCCGTTTGCTTGCCCGTGATGGCTGGGGCCGGGAAACGCAAAAGCTAGTGCGGCTTGCCTTTTATATCCGCTCGCATTGGCTGCGCATGCCGCCGTTGATGCTGGCGCGGCATTTATGGACCAAGTGGCGCAAGGGGAAATAATCCGGCTGCGTCCGATGCGGATCAATCTGGACAGATGCGCGTTTGGCCTGCGACGGGAGTGGACGCTTGCCAGTCTCGTTCCATATGCAAGGAGAGCAAGGATGAGCTACATTGATGGTTTCGTGGTCCCTGTGCCTGCCGGAAAGAAGGAAGCTTATAGGAAAATGGCGACCGAAATGGCCCCGATTTTCAAGGAATATGGCGCGGAGCGGATTGTAGAGTGCTGGGGCGACGACCTGCCGGTTGGAAAGGTCAATGATTTCCGCACGGCTGTCATTGCCACGGAGAAAGAAAATGTCGTGTTTTCGTGGGTTGTCTGGCCTTCGAAAGAGGCGCGGGACGCGGGCAATCAGAAAATCATGGCCGATCCGCGCATGAAGCCGGCCGGCGAGATGCCCTTTGATGGCAAGCGGTTGATTTTTGGCGGTTTCGAAACGCTGGTCGAAACGAACTGATACCACATTGCGTTATGAATGGCTCATACTGGGTCATAACTCCGTTTGGTTCGAGAAGGCGTATCGAGAACTGATTGCCGCACGCGATTTCTCGACTTCGGTTCTCGACTGCGCTCGAACCTCCGCTCGAAACAAACGGGGTAGTGAGAGTCCGCTACCCACCCCTATCGGTCATTCTCAATGAACTTTGGTTACAGATGACTAGCCGGTTATCGCGCTATTGCCATTGCGGCGTTGCTGGCCAACTGGTCCGCGCGTTCGTTTTCCGGGTGGCCACTATGACCCTTTACCCATTGCCATTCAATCGTGTGGCGGCGAGTCGCCTCCAATAGCGCCTGCCACAGATCGGCGTTCTTCACCGGCTTGCGGTCGGCGGTGCGCCAGCCATTTTTCTGCCAGCCAAAGATCCATTTGGTGATGCCATCCTTCACATAATTGCTGTCCGTGGACAGGATGACCTGGCAGGGACGTTTCAGGGCGTTGAGCGCCTCGATCGCGGCCATCAACTCCATACGGTTGTTGGTGGTGTTACTCTCTCCGCCGGACAGTTCCTTTTCCGTTTCGCCATAGCGAATGAGCGCGCCCCAGCCGCCGGGTCCCGGATTGCCCTTGCACGCGCCGTCAGTAAAAATCTCCACGGTCATGCGCCAGTCAATTCGCCTGATTTTGCATTGGCATAGAAATCCAGCCGGCGCAGAAATGCGAGCGGGTCCTTGCGCGTTACCAGCGCGCCGGGCGGCGTGTTGATCCAGTCATAGGCGCGTGTCAGCATGAAACGCAGCGCTGCACCCCGGCATAAGGTGGGAAAGGCCTGTCGCTCTTCTTCGCTCAGACCGAAAGCCTCATCATAGCCTTTGACCAGCGCCGCGCCGCGATCCGCATGATAGTTGTTGCCGTCGACATCGAAGCACCAGGCGGCGTGGGTCACGGCAAGGTCATAGGCGCGCACATCGGTGCAACTGAAATAAAAATCGATGAGGCCCGTTACGTCATCGCCGTGCATCAGCACATTGTCGGGAAACAGATCGGCGTGGATGACGGCATGGGGCAGGGCGGTTGGCCAGTGTGCATCCATATAGGCAAGTTCTTCAGCGACGCGGCGGGCCAGGCCAGGCGCTATATCATCGAAATGCGCGCCGTATTTGTCCGCCAGATCATGCCAGCCCGCAAGGTCGAGGGCATTGGCGCGTCGGCCTGAAAAATCGGCGGCCGCTGCGTGCAGTCCGCCCAGAGCGCATCCGGCGGCGTGGCTTTGCGCGGGTGTCGGCTCGGTCACTGAAATGCCGGTCAGGAATTCAATAAGGCAGGCGGGGCGTCCGGCAAGCTGTTGCAGTTGATTGCCCTCACGATCGGCAATGAAGCGTGGCACCTTGCACCCACGTCCGGCCAGATGGTCGAGCAGGTCCATGAAAAAGGGCAGGTCCGCCTCATTCACCCGCTTTTCGTAGAGGGTCAGGATGAAGCGATCGCTGGTGGTTTCCAGCAAGTAATTACTGTTTTCGACGCCCTCGGCAATGCCTTTGGCCGACAGCAGTTCGCCGACATCGTAGCGTGTCAGGAAATCGGCCATGTCTTCGGCCGGGACGTGCGTATAGACCGCCATGCGCGCTTATGCCGCCTCCAGCCCGCGGGGTAGTTTGAAGGCGATACTTTCACGCGCCGTTTCCACCTGTTCCTCGGTAATGGCGAAGCGTTCGCCCAGATGATCGACGACTTCGCGCAC
>JAENVZ010000027.1 GCA_016650315.1 Alphaproteobacteria bacterium
CTCACAGCGTCCACCCAAGGCGGGATGAGGGAGACACTCGATGAAATTGCTGGATAAAGAAAGGCTCGCGCTGGTTACTGGCGCGGTAGAGGGTGGCATCGGCTATCGCGTTGCGGAGCGGCTTGCCGCCGAGGGCGCGCGGCTGGCGCTGGTCGACATCAACGCCGATGCGATAGAGGCTTCGGCACGCAAGCTGGCGGCGGAAACCGGGTGCGAGGTGCGCGGCTTTGCGGCCGACATCGCCGATCCGGAAAGCGTGGCGGCAATGGCTGCTAAGGTTCAGGCGGAAATGGGTTCGGTCGAAATCCTCGTCAATTGCGCAGCGATTGTGTCTGACAAGCTTTTCCTGGAGTCCGATTTTGCGGACTGGTCGCGGATGACGTCGATCTGCCTCTATGGGCCGATGAACCTCATCAAGAATTTTGCGCCGGGTATGACGGAACAGGGCTATGGGCGCATCGTCTGCCTCGCGTCGGATTCCGCACGGCTTGGACAGGCGCGCCTGTCCTATTATGCCGCCGCCAAGGCAGGCGTGATTGCGCTGTGCAAATCGGTCGCGGCGGAATTGGGCCCATCATCCGTAACGGTGAATGTCGTTTCCCCCGGTGCGACCAACACATCGCTCCGGAAGGCGCGCGAAGAAAGCCTGCTTGCGCAGATGGGACCTGAGAACTACGCCAAGCGGGAAAAGAAGGTCATCAGAATGTATCCGTTGCGCCGCATCGGCGATCCCGACGATATCGCTTCAATGGTTGCTTATGTCGCCAGCGATCGCGCCTCCTGGGTTACCGGGCAGGTCGTGAGCGTTAATGGCGGCTTCGCAATGCCTTAAAACAGATCGGCAAATATATTATGAGCAAGGTTCACATCATCGGCGCCGGAATGACGCCGCTTGGCAAGCATCTCGACCAGTCGGTCAAGCAACTCACTGCAACGGCGGTGGACGCGGCGCTTGCCGATGCCGGGTTGAAGACGGCGGATATCGAAGCAGCATGGTTTTGCAACACACGTCAGGGCGCGCTGGAAGGCCAGCATGGCGTGCGCGGCCAGGCGTCGTTGCGTGCCTATGGCTTTGAGGGCATCCCGATCTTTAACACGGACAATGCCTGCGCCAGTTCAAGCTCCGGCCTTTACCAGGCCTTCGCGACAGTGAAGGCGGGCATGCACGATATTGCTATCGTCGTCGGCGCCGAGAAGATGAACTATCCCGAAAAACGCAAGGAAATGTTCGAGGCGTTCAAGGGTAGCTGGGACCGGGAACTCGCCGACGAACATATCGCCCGATTGCTGGCGACGGGCAATGATCTGGAATTGCCGCCGGAGGCGGTCGAACCCAGCGGTGAGCGTTCGGTGTTCATGGACATCTATGCCGCGCAAGCGCGCGCGCATATGCATCGCTTCGGCACCACGCAGCGGCAGATCGCGACCGTGGCAGCGAAGAATCACACACACTCGGTACTTAACCCTTACGCGCAATATCGTTTTCCGATGACGGTCGATGAAGTCATGAACGACCGGCTGATCATCTGGCCGGTCACGCGCGCGATGTGCGCGCCGATGAGCGATGGCGCAGCGGCGCTTATCGTCGCCTCGGATGCGGCCGTGGCCCGTCTTGGCGGCTCGCGTGCGGTGCATGTGCGCGGTATAGGGGTAAGCAGCAGCTCCAACCGTAAGCCGGACGAATATGACAAGCATCTCACACGCGTCGCGGCGCAACGATGCTATGAAATGGCTGGTGTGGGGCCGGAGGACATCAACGTCGCCGAGCTGCATGACGCTTCGGCGATCGCTGAGATACTGCACAGCGAAAATGTGGGTTTCTGCGCTTATGGCGAGGGCGGGCCGCTCGTCGAAAGCGGCGCAACCAAGCTTGGTGGACGGCTGCCGATCAACGTATCGGGAGGATTGCTTTCCAAGGGACATCCGATCGGCGCCACCGGCGCGATCCAGATATTCGAGCTGGTCACGCAACTGCGCGGCGAGGCTGGCGAGCGCCAGGTCGCGGGCGCGCGGTTTGGATTGGCGGAAAATGGTGGCGGCTTTCACGGGCTTGAGGAAGCCGCCTGTGTTGTCACACTATTGGAAGGACCGTGCTGACACGTCGACTCCCAATGATAAACGGAGCGGTCGGCTATGGGTGAGTTGCAGGACAGAGTAGCCATTGTCACTGGCGCAGGGTCAGGGATTGGGCAGGCCGTCGCCGAGGTGCTCGCGCGCGAAGGCGCTTATGTTATCGTGGTCGACCGTGATGGTCCTTCGGTCGAGCGAATTGTATTGGCCATACGCGCGAGGGGAGGGGCGAGCGAGGGGATCGAGGTCGATATTACCGACCGCCGATGCCCGGATCAGTTAGCTGATCGCCTTGCCGCTGGAGGGAGGCGCATAGATATACTGGTCAACAATGTCGGTGGCTCGATCGTATCCGCGCCGGTCCTGTCCATTTCGGACGACGACTGGGATCGTGTGCTGGACCTCAATCTTCTTGCAGCCACGCGGCTTGACCGGAAGTTCGTACCAATGATGGTCGAGCAAGGGTCTGGCGCGGTTGTCCATGTTGCATCGGTTGCCGGACGCATTCCGCTGGCCAATATCATTCCCTATTGCACAGCGAAGGCTGCGCTCCGCATGTACAGCAAGGCACTTGCGCAGTCGATCGCAGCCGATGGCGTCCGTGTGAACTGCATGTTACCAGGCTTTATTGAGACGCAGGGCGCCGCCGGCCTGATTGATCGCGTTGTGGAGAGCGCGGGAGTTGAGCGGGAAGAGGCGCGTCGCACGGTCATGAATATGCTCGGCCGTATCCCGGCCGGTCGGGCTGGTCGGCCCGAAGAGGCAGGTGAGATGATTGCGTTCATGGTATCGGATCGCGCCTCCTTTATGTTCGGTGCCGAAGTGCCAGTCGATGGCGGCACCATTTCGATGATTTGAACAGAGTGGTTATCCGAGGCACGAGAATGATGAAAGAAAAGCAAGGAATGAACCAGTCGGAAAAGGCGCATTGGGACCGTGTCCCCATTGTCATCAGTTTCGCTGAATCCGCCGCGTTTGCTGAGACGCACGGCTTCGTTGGCACGCAAGGCCTCGTATGGCTTGAAGGCCAGCGTCTGGTGCCGCGTGATCGGCCTTCCGACACCGTCTATATATTCATGCATCCGGCTTCGACGTTGCAGCTTTTGCCGATGCCTATCGCGCTTGCGGATGCTGGACTGCATGTCATTTGTGGTGGCAGTCGCTATCCAAAGAATGACAGTTCCCTTATTATGGAGAAGGTCTGCTACGACCTCTCTCGCTATGTCAAATGGGCGAAGGAGGAGGCCGGGTACAAGAAGGTGGTGCTCGTCGGTTGGTCGGGCGGAGGCTCGCTTTCGCTTTTCTATCAGAGCCAGGCCGAGAACCCGACGATTACGCAGACGGCCGCCGGTGACCCCTATGACCTGACGGCCGCTGAGATGATCCCGGCTGACGGCGTAATATTCATCGCCGCCCACCTTAGCCGTGCCGAGACAGTCACGGAATTTCTCGATCCTTCGGTCAAGGATGAGTTGAACCCCTATAACCGCGACCTTGAGCTTGATATCTACGACCCCGCATGTCCGAACCAACCGCCCTATACGGCAGAATTTATCGATCGGTTCCGCGCTGCACAGATTGCGCGTAACCGCCGCATTACACATTGGGCGGAATCCAAGCTCGCCGAAATCAAGGCGCGTAACGATGGAGAGGTAGAATTCGGCTTCGTGGTTCATCGCACACGCTGTGATGTACGCCGTCTCGATCCTGCCATCGAGCCTAACGGTCGGCGTGTCCTTCCCAATGCGCTGGAGGAATCGCGCAAGGCGAATACGATCCCGGCTGGCCTCGCCCGTTTTTGCTCCTTGCGTTCGTGGCTGTCGCAATGGTCCTATGACCGTTCACAGGCCAAAGGTCCCGCGTCTGCTGCGCGCATCACTCGCGCGCCCGTGCTGTTGATTGAGAACGAAGCCGACGACAATGTTCCGGCCAGCCACGGCCCAACGATTTTCGCTGCGCTGGCGACGAAAGACAAGGAAATGGTCAGCATAGAAGGCGCCACCCATTATTATTTTCGCCAACCAGAGCAGATGCAGGAGTGCGTCGATGCCGTTACGGACTGGAGCCAGCGCAAGAAACTGTTGGACTAAACAGAAAGAAATGGCGGGCCAGTCGTACCGGCCCGCCCGTAGAACTTCATCAAGTGAGGTCAGGCGGCCTCGCGCTCCTGTCCCTGACCCATTGCAGGCAGGATCACGACCTTGACAATTTTATCGTCGCGCACCACGAAATAGAACGAGAGTTCAAGGCGTTCGGATCCTGCGTCCGGGCTATAGGAACCGTCGACCCAGGCATTTACGATCAGGTCGCCATGATGGTCTACGACGTTCGAAACCTCCATGGTTATATTTTTGCCGATAAACTCGGCTGCACTCCATTGGGCGATCTCGGACTTGCCCCAGAAAGGGCGATGGCGATCGTTGATCATTGCGTCATCCGCGAATGTGGCAAGGAAGCCATCGGCATCATGACGCTTGCTGGCTTCCACCAGGTCCGCAATGGCTTTGGGCAGGGGAATGGACATGTTCTTCTCCTTTCAGATTATAAATTCTCGAAACTAATACCAAGGTTCATTGACCAGAACCCATGAGCCCCTCCCCTGAAGGGGAGGGGTGATGAGTCATCATCATATAAACCAGCGGTTGTGCGAGATATGCGGGGCTGGCCCAGCCGAATTGTATCGAAGAAGCCATCCCCGCGCTGCCACGCCGATGTCAGGCCGCTCCTGCATCCTTGGTCTGCGGCATACGTTCTTCGCGGGGAAGCCAGCCGCCATCAATCAGCAAGCCAAGGTATTTCGCGCCCTTCATGCGATGCTGGCGTACTTCTGTATACTCCGGGCTGTCGTACCACTTCTTTGCTGCTTCCTTGGATGGGAATTTGCTAAGCACGACGCCATCGATCTTGTCTTTGCCGCCCAGGTCCTGATTTTCCTCCAGGA
>JAENVZ010000028.1 GCA_016650315.1 Alphaproteobacteria bacterium
CCCAGCGCCTTGGCCACCGCCTCGCCAATGGCGATGCCGGTGTCTTCGGTCGTGTGGTGCTGGTCGATATGCAGGTCGCCCACCGCCTTGACCTTCAGGTCGATCAGCGAGTGACGCGACAATTGCTCCAGCATATGATCCAGAAAACCGATGCCGGTCGAAATTTCATATTCGCCCGCCCCGTCAAGATCAATTTCGACGTCGATCGACGTTTCCGCCGTCTTGCGATGGATTTCCGCGCTGCGCATGTCGCTCCCTATAGCGGGAGAATCGTTCCATGCAAGAATGTCGGCGCTTGACGCTGTCAGCGTCCGCGTTACGAAGGGCCCTTATGAGCGACGACCTGCCAGACAGCCTGATTCCCTATGACGAAATCGTGCAGGAAGCCCTGCGCGCTGTTGTCGGTCGCGTTCTGGGCGAGGTTGAGGCATCGGGCGGCCTTCCGGGCAGCCATCATTTCTACATCACATTCAAAACCGGCGCGTCGGGCGTTTCCATCCCCAAAAGGCTGATTGAACGCTTTCCTGACGAAATGACCATCGTGCTCCAGAACAAATTCTGGGATCTGAAAGTCAACCCGGAAGGGTTTGAGGTCAGCCTGACCTTTAACCAAATCCCTTCCCTGCTGGTCATTCCTTTTTCGGCGATCACCGCCTTTGTCGATCCCGCCGTCAATTTCGCCCTGCAATTTCAGGTTCAGGGCGCAGGCGAAGAACCAGAACCGCATGAAGAGGCCGAAAACGACGCCCCGCCCACCATCAATGAAGACGGTTCCAACGTCGTCACAGTGGATTTCGGCAAGAAGAAATAAGCGCGACGCAAGGGCTGGCTTTTCCCAGCGTCTCTCCCAATATCAGTTTGTCACCCTGATTGGGCGGCATCAGGAGCGCCAGCCATGCCCGATACCCGCACCGAAACCGATTCGATTGGACCCATCGACGTCCCGGCCAGCGCCTATTGGGGCGCACAGACTCAGCGCAGCATCGAAAATTTTCCCTTCGGCCCGGCTGAACATATGCCCATCGGCATCATCCACGCGCTCGCCATCGTCAAGCAGGCCGCCGCCCGCGTAAACGCCCGCCACGGGCTAGACCCAAAAATCACCAGGGCGATAGAGGATGCCGCCATCGCCATCCGGGCGGGCGCACTGGACGATCAGTTCCCGCTTGTCATCTGGCAAACAGGGTCAGGCACCCAATCCAACATGAACGTCAATGAAGTCATTGCGGGCTATGCCAATGAACAGCTTGGCAAAGGACGTGGCGGCAAGGTGCCAGTCCATCCCAACGACCATGTCAATCGGGGGCAATCCTCCAACGACAGCTTCCCCGCCGCCATGCATATCGCCGCCGCCCGCGCACTGCATGGCCACCTGCTTCCCGCACTGACCCGCCTTCATGCCCGCCTGACCGAGCAGGCCGGACGTTGGGACGACATTGTGAAGATCGGCCGCACCCATTTGCAGGATGCAACGCCCCTGACACTGGGTCAGGAGTTTTCCGGCTATGCCGCCCAGATCGCGGCGAATATTGCGCGTTTCGGGGATGTTCAGCCCCGCTTGCATGCACTGGCGCAGGGCGGCACCGCGGTCGGCACGGGCCTTAACGCCCCACCGAAATTCGATACGGACATAGCCTACGAAATCAGCGCGATCACCAGCCTTCCCTTCACCGCCGCGCCCAACAAGTTTGCCGAACTGGCCGCCCACGACACGCTGGTGGAACTGTCCGGCGCGCTCAATACGCTTGCCGTTTCGATGACGAAAATCGCCAACGACATCCGCCTGCTGGGTTCGGGCCCGCGCTCCGGCCTTGGCGAGCTGGACCTGCCCGCCAATGAACCGGGCAGTTCGATCATGCCGGGCAAGGTTAACCCGACCCAGTGCGAAATGATGACGATGGTGGCAGCCCAGGTCATCGGTAATCATACCGCCGTTACTGTAGGCGGCATGCAGGGGCATCTGGAACTCAATGTCTTCAAGCCGCTGATCGGCGCGAATGTGCTGCGTTCGATCAGCCTGCTTTCGATTGGTATCGACAGTTTCAACGAACGCACGCTAGCGGGTGTTGAACCCAATCGCACCCGCATTGCCGAGATGGTCGAACGCTCGTTGATGCTGGTCACTGCGCTGGCGCCTGAAATCGGCTATGACAAGGCCGCAAAGATCGCCAAGCACGCCCATGAAACAGGTCAGACATTAAAACAGGCTGCGCTGGAACTGGGCATCGTGGATGCCGCGACCTTCGATCGCCTGGTCCGCCCCGAAAAGATGATGGGGCAATAAGAGAGCCACGCCGGTTGTCTGGCTTGGGCAGGACCTTATATCTGAATTCCATGGGGCAAGGGAGAGCATAGTCATGCTGCACAAGATCGCAACCGCCGTCATCACCAATCATGTGCAGTCGGAAACCGCCAAGGCGGGTCCGCTTGGTCTGTTGGCCGGCCTTGTGGTGGGCACGGTCCTCCGCCGATCCGTACCAGGTGCGATCATCATTGGCGGTGTCATGGTCGCTCGCCAGCTTTTCAAATTAAAGCGCAACGTCGAAGCGAAACGCGTGGCAGATGCGAAAGCGGCGGAGGATGAAGCCGAAGCACACCCCTCTTGACCTTTCCCCCATGCTTGCGCCACTAGCGGCCATGGCACTGACTGATCCGCCCGCCCGTCGCGGCCTCCTGTTCGTTCTTTCGTCCCCCTCTGGCGCGGGCAAATCCACCATTGCGCGCAAGCTGCTTGCCGCTGACGGTCATATCCGCCTGTCCGTTTCCGCCACGACCCGGCCTATCCGTCCGGGCGAGACCGACGGCGTCGATTATCATTTCGTCGATGAGGCCCGGTTCAAGGAAATGGCGGCAGGTGGCGAGTTTCTGGAATGGGCGCATGTCTTTGGTCACCGTTACGGAACCCCGCGCACGCCCGTCGAAACGGCGCTGGCCGAAGGGCAAGACGAGCTGTTCGATATTGACTGGCAGGGCGCACAGCAACTGTATCAACAGGCGGGCGGCGATGTCGTTCGCGTGTTCATCCTGCCGCCCTCGATGAAGGAACTGGAACGCCGCCTGCACAGCCGCGCCACCGACAGCGACGACGTGATCGCCGCCCGCATGGAACGTGCAGCCGCCGAAATCGGCCACTGGGACGGCTATGACTATGTCCTCATCAACACGGACATAGAGGCCTGTTTCGAACAGGTGCAGATCATCCTTGCCGCCGAACGCCTGCGCCGCAGCCGCCAGACCGGCCTGATCGGCTTTGTGCGGAGTTTGACCAAGGGCGCGTAAGCCCCAGAAATCCATTGACCCGCACGGTCCGCAGGTTCAGCCTTCCCGCAAACGGCAGGAGGGACAGTCATGATACGCACGTTCATCGGCGGCCTTGCAGGCGGTTTGGCCATGTATATGGTCGGTTTCATATTCTGGGGCACGCCGCTGAACCGGATTGCCTTTACCGGCCTGGGCGAAACGCAAAGCGCAGCGGTGCAGCAGGCGCTTGCCGCAAACCTGACGCAGACGGGTACAGGCAGCTACGCCATTCCCTGGATGGGAACGCAATCAGGTACGACCCTCTATGGCAAGGGGCCTATTGCGTTGGTGCATTTCAACACGCACGGCTTTCCGGTGATGGACAGCGCCGCGTTGTTGGCGGGCCTCATCCTCGCGCTCTTTTCGGCTCTTATCATCGCCTTTGCGTTGCGGGCTATCGCGCCGCATGTGGCAGACTTTGCCAATCGTGCGAAACTGGTGATCGCCTTTTCATTGGCCATCCCGCTCTATGTCGACATAGGCCAGCCCATTTTCAACCACGCGCCCTGGCCGTATTACATTTATAGTTTTCTTTGCGATTCGATTGGCTTTGCCGTTGCTGGCCTGATCGTGGCGCGCTGGTTCCTATCCGAAGGGCGGCAGGTGGAATAATTCCGCTTTCTTCGCAGCCCTAAAGCCCCTACATTGCCTGCCATCCCCGGGGGACCGCACACATGCGGTTGAGAGGCGGTTGATGTGACCGTAACCCGCTGAACCTGATCCAGTTGACACTGGCGGAGGGAGGGAGCGGATTCACCCGAAATCCCGCTGCTTTTTCCCCGCCACGAAGGAGAGAAGAGCATGGCAGACGTTCCCGCCCGCACCGAAATGCGCGTTACCACTGGCCCCATTCGTGGCAGCCGCAAGATCCATGTGGGCGAGCGCAAGGTCGCCATGCGCGAAATCATGCTGGAAGGCGGCGAAGCGCCCGTGCGCGTCTATGATACGTCCGGCCCTTACAGCGATCCTGACGCCCGCATCGACATCATGGCGGGCCTGCCGCAACTGCGCCGCGACTGGATCATGGGACGTGGCGATGTTGAGGCGTATGACGCCCGCACTATCAAGCCGGAGGATAACGGCCTGAAAGGTCCCGACCGCTCCGCCGGAGTCGCCCCCTTCCCCAATGTCGTCAAGCACCCCCTGCGCGCCAAACCCGGCATGAACGTCAGCCAGATGCACTATGCCCGCAAAGGCATCATTACGCCGGAAATGGAATATGTGGCGGAGCGCGAAAATCTGGGCCGGGCGCGTCTGGCCGAATATGTCCGTGACGGTGAAAGCTTTGGCGCGTCCATCCCCGATTACGTCACGCCGGAATTTGTCCGTGACGAAATCGCCCGTGGCCGCGCGATCATCCCCAACAATATCAACCACCCCGAATCCGAACCGATGGCCATCGGCCGCAACTTTCTGGTAAAGATCAACGCCAATATCGGCAACAGCGCCGTCGCATCCGATGTGGCGAACGAAGTCGACAAGATGGTGTGGTCGATCCGCTGGGGCGCGGACACGGTTATGGACCTCAGCACCGGTCGCAATATCCACGACACCCGCGAATGGATCATCCGCAATGCGCCCGTCCCCATCGGCACCGTGCCGATCTATCAGGCGCTGGAAAAGGTTGGCGGCGTTGCCGAAGACCTCACCTGGGAGATCTTCCGCGACACGTTGATCGAACAAGCAGAACAAGGCGTCGATTATTTCACCATCCATGCGGGCGTGCGCCTTGCGTACATTCCGATGGCGGCAAAGCGCGTTACCGGCATCGTGTCGCGTGGGGGCAGCATCATGGCGAAATGGTGCCTTGCCCATCACAAGGAAAGCTTCCTCTACGAGCATTTCGACGAGATTACGGAGATCATGAAGGCCTATGACATCGCCTACAGCCTTGGCGACGGCCTGCGCCCCGGCAGCATCGCCGACGCTAATGACGAGGCGCAGTTCAGCGAACTCTACACGCTGGGCGAATTGACGCACAAAGCATGGGCGCAGGATGTTCAGGTGATGATCGAAGGCCCCGGCCATGTGCCGATGCACAAGATCAAGGAGAATATGGACAAGCAGTTGCAAGTGTGCGGAGAGGCCCCCTTCTACACGCTTGGGCCGCTGACCACCGACATCGCGCCGGGATATGACCATATCACCTCAGGTATCGGCGCCGCCATGATCGGCTGGTACGGCACGGCGATGCTTTGCTATGTCACGCCCAAGGAGCATCTGGGCCTGCCCGACCGCGACGATGTGAAGGTCGGCGTTGTCACCTACAAGCTCGCCGCCCACGCCGCCGATCTGGCCAAGGGGCATCCCGCGGCACAGGTGCGCGACAATGCGCTGTCAAAGGCGCGCTTTGAATTCCGCTGGCGCGACCAGTTCAACCTGTCGCTCGACCCCGACACGGCGGAACAATATCACGACCAGACCCTGCCCGCAGAAGGCGCCAAGACCGCCCATTTCTGTTCGATGTGCGGCCCCAAATTCTGTTCGATGCAGATCAGCCAGGAAGTCCGCGACTTCGCCGCCAAGCAGAATCAGGGCGTCGAAGGCTTCATCGCCACCGGCCCCACCGGCGCAGAAACCGCACAGGCAAGCAAAGCCGCCGCGATCAAGGGCATGGAAGAAATGAGCGAGCGGTTCAAGGAAAAGGGCGGGGAGATTTATCTGCCGGCGGAGGGGGTAAGCCCCTGACGTCCGTAGAAATGGAGCGAATGGACAGCCATCATAAGGCTTCCGAAATATAAGAGTATTCGAAATGCCGACTGTCCTTCGTCTCAACGGCTACCGCTTCTATTTCTACAGCCACGAACCCAATGAACCGCCGCATGTGCATGTGGATAAAGGCAGCGCCTCATTGAAGGTGTGGCTCGACCCCGTCGCCCATGCCCGCAACATTGGCTTCCGCCCCCACGAAATTAATGTCATATTGACGTTGGTTGCAGAACATCGGGGCCAGCTTCTGGAGGCATGGCATGAATATTTCGGCTAGGATCATGGATGAACGCGTGGCGGACGTCCACTGCGATGACGACAGCCTGATCGTCGACCTGATGGACGGCCGCACGATTTCCGTCCCGCTTGCCTGGTATCCCCGCCTGCTGGCCGCAAAGCCGGAGGAACGGAGCCATTGGGAACTGGCAGGTGGCGGCTATGGCATCCACTGGCCGGACATTGACGAAGACCTGAACACCGAAGGCCTGCTGAGAGGCGCGCCCGCGCCGAAGGGGCATTGATTAATGGCATTTGAATCAATCATTCGGCGGCAATCAAACTATATTCCTCCCAAGTATAGCAAGTCCCGAGTCAATCGGGCTGGCAAGGCCTTTGCAGACAGCAAACCCGCCTCTGAAGATTATAATGTTATAGAAAATTGGCGGACATCCCACGCCTATCTTTTGAATACATTTCAGGCGACTCTAAGAGGAAAAGCACGCGGGAAGGACATAATTGTCGCACAAAGATTGAAACGACGTCCTACGATTATCGGGAAGTTGAGGCGTTTTCCGGATATGCAATTATCGAGAATGCACGATATTGCTGGGTGTCGCGTAATTTTTCGTTCCATTCAAGAGCTTAATGCTTATCGTACACAAATGCATAAGGCGCGTTTTCAGCACGTTCGGAAAGCACCTGACGAGGATCGTTGGAACTACATTCGCAATCCAAAGCCTTCTGGATACCGTGGGATACATGATGTTTATGAATACAAATCAAAAGTCATTGGCGGTGCACCTTGGAACGGTTTGGCGTTAGAAATACAATATAGAACCCAAGTTCAGCACGCATGGGCCACAGCCGTTGAAGTGGCGAGTTTGGTAACGCACAATAACCCCAAGTTTGACCAGGGTAGCCCTGAAGTCATTGAGTTCTTTAAACTAGCTAGTGAGGTTCTCGCTAGAGCGTTCGAAGATTCACATGGATCTTATTCCAATCTTTCAAGTACAGAATTGCTGCACCGCTTAGCTCAAGCCGACGAGGAAACTCATATACTTCGTCTGTTTGACCAAATTCGGATTATTCACAGGCAGCCTGAGGTACAAAGAAAAAATACGATTCTTGTCCTTACCCCTGATAGAAATCAAGAAGGTCAGATTCATCTAGAAATATTTACTTTCAACAATATATTTGATGCGACTGATTATTATCGAGAATTAGAAAGTAAAGCAACCGGAAATGAAGATATAGTTCTAGTTAAATCAGATAGCATGGATAGCATACAAGTTGCTTATAGAAATTACTTTGGAGACACAGCAGAATTTACAAAGTTACTGCGAGAAGGAAGAGAGCAACTGGAATTACAGTAAAATTTTATTAAATACCGTTCAAATCACGCGCCTTCCGCCCGTCCCACCAACTTCTTCACCATTTCGCGCACCTCGGCAGGCGTATCCCCGCTGACTACTTCGACATAGCCGATACCGGCCCGGCGCAGGGCCTCCCTCTTCACCGCGTCGCGCGCAGCGGTGTTCCGGCCGGTGTGATGACCCTTGCCCTGAAATTCGACAGCGTGGAGCGGGTGGCAGTCGGCATCGACGATCAACAGGTCAACGCGCTTGGAATTGACCGCGAAATAGGCATCCTCATTGGGGCTAGCGAGAATTTCTCCCAAAGAAACCTGCCCCATTGCGCGCCAGCCGGGGCTATGGTCCGCCAGCGCCTGGTCAATCACGCCAAGCAGGCGGCGTTCGCTATGGTTGAGCAACTGACGCGCCGTGAATGTCGCGTCCATAACAAGGCGCAACTGGTCGGCGGCGATTTCGACTGGCGAAGCCTTGCGCGCTTCGATGGGCACCACCGTGCCGGGCGTCCAGCGTTTCCGGTTTTTCCGTTCCCAATAACTCCGTCTCTCAGCACGGTTGATCTTTTCGCCGACACGTTCTGCGGCCATGCCGCACACCGCCCCGAACGCCAGCACGAGTGCAAGCAGCCACGGTTTGTCAATAAGGGCAGCAATCTCTGGCGGCATGAAAATGAGTAAATGAAATTATCGGCTCCTTCGTCAAGTGGTTAGAATTGCGGTGACAGCGCACCAAATCTCCAATCCAATCCATACAGGTCAAATGACGGACGCATTCAATAATGATACCGGCACGCCGCCACTTCCAGCGCCTGCGCTTCTCCTGCTCCGGTCACCCGGTAAACCAGCCGATGCTCGCGGTTGATCCGCCGCGACCACCAGCCTTTCAGATTGCCGCTCAGCGGTTCGGGCTTGCCGGTGCCGCGAAAGGGATCGCGCCGGATTTCCTTGATAAGGTCATTGATCCGTATGAGCAGCTTCGGGTCTTCGGACTGCCAGTGGAGATAGTCTTCCCAAGCGGTCGGCCAGAAGGCGATTTTCACGGTTCGATCAGCTCGTGTTCCTCACCGCCGCCAGCCTCCAGCCCACGAACTGCCTCCAGCAGCCGCTCGGCATTCCGGGGTGATTGCAGCAGATAGAGCGTTTCCTCAATCGACGCCCATTCGCTTTCAGAAATGATGACAACACTCTCCGCCTTTTGCCGCGTGACGGTAATGGGGGCATGGTCCGCCACGACGCGGTCCATCACGGCCTTCAGATTGGCGCGGGTGTCGGAAAAACTGATTGTCTGCATGGGAGCACTCCTCATTGGAGGTATGTACAGAAATATGTACAATGTCAAGGGTGGGGTGTTCGTGCCAAAATCCCGGGCATACCCATAGCAAGCCGTGCTTTGGTATAGCCGAACGGGCCAAGGGGTGCTAAGGGGCGGCGGCATGATGGCCGGACATCGGATCCTGGCCGCCCTTTCCCGACTGGATTTTGAATGTCTTTCCCCAATCTGCCGTCTTCGCTTGACGAGGCGCTCGTCGCGCGCGGTTATACTGCCTTTACTTCCGTGCAGCAGGCGGTGCTGGAACCCGAAGCGGCCGGACGCGACCTGATCGTTTCGGCGCAGACCGGATCGGGCAAGACTGTCGCCTTTGGCCTTGCCTGCGCGCCAGAGCTTTTGAATGGTTCCGACCGGCTTGGCCCGGCGGGCGAGCCGCTGGCGCTGGTCATTGCGCCCACGCGCGAATTGGCGATGCAGGTTCAGCGCGAACTGGAATGGCTGTATGCCAAGGCTGGCGCGCGGGTGATCGCCTGCGTTGGCGGTATGGATATCCGCAATGAACAGCGCAATCTGGCCCATGGCGCGCATATCGTTGTCGGCACGCCGGGGCGGCTGCGCGACCATCTGGAACGCGGCAAGTTGCTGACCGGATCGCTGCGCACCGTCATTCTGGATGAAGCCGACGAAATGCTCGACATGGGCTTTCGCGAGGAACTGGAAGAAATCCTCGATGCGACGCCGCAGGGCCGC
>JAENVZ010000029.1 GCA_016650315.1 Alphaproteobacteria bacterium
GTCTGCGCTCCATCGCAATACCGGGCAGGGCGGTGCTTATGACCGCTTCATCCAGACCGATGCATCGATCAATCAGGGCAACTCCGGCGGCCCTATGTTCGACCTCGACGGCAATGTCATCGGCATCAATTCGCAAATCCTGTCGCCCACCGGCGGCAATGTCGGCATCGGTTTCGCTATCCCCGCCGAAACCGCAGGGCCGATCATCGACAAGCTGAAACAGGGCGCGACGATCAAGCGCGGTTATCTGGGTGTCGGCATTGGTCCGATGTCCGACGATCTTGCCGAATCGTTGGGCTTGCCCAAGGATCGCGGTGAATTCATCGGTCAGGTGGTCCCGGGTGAAGCCGCCGCCATGGCCGGCATCAAGGCAGGCGACGTCGTCGTGAAGGTGAAGGGCGAGGACGTCACGCCCGACAACACCCTGTCCTACATCGTCGCCAATCTGCCAGTCGGCAGCAAGGTGCCGGTCGAACTGATCCGCGATGGCAAGCGGATGACGCTGACCGCCACGGTCGGCGAACGACCGACTGAGGATGAACTGAGCAGCTTTGGCCAGCAGCCGCAGGAGGATTTCTCCGATCAGGACCAGCAGAGCAGCCAACAGGCCATGCAGCAATCGCTGGGCATTGCGGTCACGCCGATGACGCCGACCATCGCGCGCCAGCTTGGCGTCGATGCGGGCATAAAGGGCGTGGTGATAACCGCGGTTGATCCGTCATCGGACGCCGGAACCAAGGGCCTGCGCCGGGGCGATATCATTCTGGCCGTCAATAATGACGCGGTCACGACCGAAGCGACGCTGGCGAATGCGGTCAAACAGGCGCAACAGGCTGGTCGCAGCGCCGTCTTGTTGCAAGTCCAGCGCGGCACTGGACAACCTGCGTTCATTCCCGTGCGCATAGTGAAAAAGTAAGGGCGCCCCAGCGCACGGATGTGGGCTGGGGCGAAGCATGAAGAAGCGGCTTAAAATTTGCCGCGCAGGGTTATCCCGTAAGTGCGCGGTTCGGCCAGATAGGCGGAAATCAACTGGTTCGCCATGACGTTATTTGGACGTCCAAATTGTCCCACGCTCGATTGATCAGGGCTGCTGCTTTGCAACGGGCTGCTGAACGCCACCTGCGTATATTGTGTGTTGAGGACGTTCTGGCCCCAGAACTCGATCGCCCAATGCTCGTCGGGTCCGCGAAGGCCGATGCGGGCATTGACCACGCTATAGCCATCCTGCGTCTTTTCCGGGAACAGGTCGGACCCGGTATTATAATCGCTGGTCATGCGACCATCGATATAGAACAGCGCAGAAAGACCGCTGGAACCGATATCGGGCGTCCAGGCGAGGCTGGCAGTCGCAACGATCTGCGGCGCGTTGGAATTGATGTTGCCGGGAAGCAGGAACAGCGCCGGATCAAGCGGAATGGTGCCGTCGCTGCTGCCGACCAGGGTGTTGGCATATTTCGCCCGGGCATAGGTCAGGCCGCCGGTTGCCCGCAGGTTGCGGACCGGGCTGGCGGTCAGTTCCAGTTCGACCCCCTGGCTGACAAGGCCGGGTTTCACATCGTCGTTGGCGCAGCGCCCGCCGCCCGCCGCGTTTGATCCGGGGGTCAACGTGCCGCCGCACCCATTGATGTTCTGCACAACAAAGCTGGTGCCGTTGAAGGTGTTGAGCTGGAAGTTCGAAAATTCCTGACGGAAGGCCGCGATATTGGCGCTCCAGTTGCGGGTGGAATATTTGAGACCCAGTTCGAACGCGTCCACCGTTTCGGCGGCAAAGCGCAACGTGGCCGCATCGGCATCGGATCGCGGCGAAAACACCGCCGGTATGACGTTGGTGCCGGTGGTGCCAAGCTGGAAGCGATCCAGATTATAGCCGCCTGCCTTGTACCCGCGCGAATAGCTGGCATAGACAAGCAGAGAGTTAACAGGCTTGTAGGACAGCACCGCAGTGCCCGAAAATTCGCCCTTGCCGAAATTGTCTTGAAGGTTGAGGGCGTTGAGCGCCGTGCTGCTGTTGCCAAGGCAGCCGAGCGTTAGAATTCCTTGTGCCAGCCTGATCGCATTGGCAGTAGCTAGCGGTGTAGTGTTTGTGATCGGAATCGTGGCCAGATCATACAGGTCGTTGGGA
>JAENVZ010000030.1 GCA_016650315.1 Alphaproteobacteria bacterium
ACTTCGATGGTCCCGGCTCCGGCACCGGCTGGCAGCCCAACTACATGAATGCATCGTATGCAGCCAACGCGGGTGCATTGAGTTTCGCGGAGAACGTCGCGCTGTTGCAGATCAAGCCAGGCCCCGCGGCGGGCGCACCGGCCGAAGTCCGGTTCGTGCCAGGCGGCGATGGCATTGCGGTTGTGAATCAGACATCGACGACGATGCGCGTTCCTGCCACAATATGCGGCGGCACCATAACGCGCACGCCATTGTCGAGGATTGCAGGCTTGTAGGACGCAGAAGCTGTCTGCCCCTTCACCACCGCATCGGCCTCTACGACTGTCGCCTCGATGCTTTCGGGAAGCTGCACTGAAATCGGGCGCTCGTCATACATTTCCAGCGTTACGTCCATGCCGTCCTGTAGGAAGGCAGCGGCATCGCCCAGCATGTCGAGCGGCAGATTGATCTGCTCATAGGTATCTTTATCCATGAAAACGAGCATATCGCCTTCGGCATAGAGATATTGAAAATCCTTGGTGTCGAGCCGAATGCGCTCAACCGTTTCGGCAGAACGAAAGCGCACATTGTTCTTGCGGCCGTCAATCAGGTTCTTCAGCTCCACCTGCATATAGGCGCCGCCCTTGCCCGGCTGGGTATGCTGAATCTTCACGGCGCGCCACAGGCCGCCTTCATATTCGATATTGTTGCCGGGACGAATGTCCACGCCGCTGATCTTCATGCGCGTTCTCGCTTTTCAAGGATGTCAAAAGAGCCGTGGGCTGCGCCTCTACCGCTCTGGCGCGCAGGTGGCAAGAGGGCGACTAGGTCAAGACCGCCCCAAACGCCCTGACGCCGGCTGCCGGACCTTCCGGATGGCTCCACACAGCGCTACAGACGGCAAGGAAATCCGCCCCTGCTTCGACCAGCGGCTGTGCATTGCCCGCCGTAATCCCGCCGATCGCCACGCATGGCAGTCCGAACACTGTGGTCCACCATGAGAGAACCGACGGATCGGGCCGGTGCGTAGTTTCCTTGGTGCTGGTGGGATAGAAGGCCCCGAAGGCGATATAATCCGCGCCAGCTTCGCCCGCTTCCATGGCGAGATGGCGGCTGTCGTGGCAGGTGACGCCTATTTGCGCCGAAGGGCCAAGCAGCTTGCGCGCCTCACGCGGGTCGCCGTCCCCCTGCCCCAGATGCACGCCGTCCGCGCCGCACTGTTGGGCAAGGTCCATCCGGTCGTTGAGGATGAAGGCCACATCGCGCGCGGCGCAGATGGGGATAAGGCTTTCGGCAGCTTTTAAAATGGCTTCGTCTGATATGTCCTTGAGGCGCAACTGAAACGCAGCAACTTTTCCAGCATCCAGGGCCGCCATCAGCGTGTCCGCGAAAGCAGCGTCAATAACGGGCGGCGAGATCAGGTAAAGCTGGCAGGCAGGCCGCCGGTCCTTTGTGTCGAACCGCGCGGCAAAGGATGGGTCGAGCGGAATGTCGTCGTCAGGAATGTCAATCATGCGCCCGCCATATCCATTTCGTCATTCCCGCGAAAGCGGGAATCCATCTCCCATCGCTACACCACCTATATGAGACGGCAGGAGATGGATCCCCGCCTGCGCGGGGATGACAGGATTGGGTGGGAAGCGTTTATTTCTCGTTTTTGCAGATGCGTATCAACTTTTACGGCCTTCTCGTGCATCAGGCCGCCTTTTGGGTCGAAGCGGTATAGATTTCGTCGATCGCGGCGCCCAATGACGCATCGAACCCGGCATCGCTCATCTGATGACGCAGGTCCTCCAGCAGGGCGCGGCTGAAGCTGGCGATCATGCCACGATTCCTGGCAAGCTCGGCGCAGGCGTCTGGACGGTTGTAACCACCTGACAACGCGACCACCCGCAGTACGCGGGGGTGATCGACCAACGGGCCAAACAGGCCGGCTTTAGTGGGGATCGAAAGCTTCAGCATCACCTTGTCGCCGCCCGGCATTGCATCAAGCGCCTTCAGCAGTTCTTCCAGCAGGATCTGGTCGGCGTCCGCACGCTCGGGACTCTTGATGTTCACTTCCGGTTCGATGATCGGCATCAAACCGGCGGCAAGAACCTGCTGACCAACTTCGAACTGCTGCTTTACAATTGCTGCAATGCCTTCACGATTGGCAAGATTGATAACCGATCGCTCCTTTGTGCCGAACACGCCCAGCCCCTTGGCTCGTTTCAGCAGCACGTCGAGATCAGGCATCGGCTTCATAAGCTGGACGCCATTTTCCTCAGCTTCCAAGCCTTTGTCGATCTTGATGAAGGGAACCACGCCGCGTTCCTTGAGCGCGGTGGGCACGGGCTTGCCACCCGCCTCGCCGTCCATGGTGCGTTCGAACAGGATCGCCCCGATCACCTTTTCGCCCGTGAAGGCCGGTGAAGTGATGATCCGCGCACGCATCTGGTGGATCAGGCCGAACATGCCCTCCTCGGATGACCATGCATCATCTTCAATGCCATAGCCTTTCAACGCCTTGGGCGTCGAACCGCCGCTCTGGTCCAGCGCGGCGATGAAGCCGTTACCGCCAGCAATCTTGGTCATCATTTCCTGTTCGAGCATCTGCACAAACCCTTTTCCTGAATTCGTGTCGCCTTCCGGCGACGGACATAGAATAATATCGTCAGCCCATAAGCGCTTTGACGCCGGGCAGTTCCTTGCCTTCCATCCATTCGAGGAAAGCGCCGCCTGCGGTTGAAACGAAACTGAAATCGCCCGCGACACCTGCATGGTTCAAGGCTGCAACGGTGTCGCCACCGCCCGCTACAGAGACGAGCGAACCTTCCTTGGTCAGCGCAGCGGCAGTCCTGGCAAGCGCGACGGTCGCCGTGTCAAAAGGTGGAAGTTCGAACGCACCCATGGGACCGTTCCAGACCAGCGTCCGGCATGTCTTGAGCACATCGGCCAATGCCTCAACAGCGGCAGGGCCGACGTCGAGAATCATTTCATCGGCAGCGACTTCATGAACGTTGACGGTGCGGGTCGGCGGGTTGGCGGCAAATTCTTTTGCGACCACCACGTCATAGGGCAGGTGTACGGTGCATTTGGCCGCAGCCGCAGCCTCTAATATGGATTCGGCGGTGTCCGTCAGATCGTGTTCGCATAATGATTTGCCGACATCGACACCGCGTGCAGCAAGGAAGGTATTGGCCATGCCGCCGCCGATGATGAGATGATCGACTTTGGTGACAAGGTGCGTCAGCACATCCAGCTTGGACGACACCTTCGCGCCGCCGACAACCGCCGCAACGGGGTGTTCGGGCGCACCAAGCGCCTTTTGCAGGGCGTCGAGTTCCGCCTCCATGGCACGACCGGCAAAGGCGGGGAGCTTGTGAGCGAGGCCCTCGGTTGAGGCATGGGCGCGGTGCGCGGCGGAAAAGGCCTCGTTTACA
>JAENVZ010000031.1 GCA_016650315.1 Alphaproteobacteria bacterium
GTCAGCGACAACGGGACGGAGCTGACCTCGAACGCGGTTCTCGAATGGTGCGGCGAGGCCATGATCGAGTGGCACTATACCGCTCCGGGCAAGCCCACCCAGAACGCATTCGTCGAGAGCTTCAACGAACGGATGCGTGACAAACTGCTCAATGAGACGCTGTTCACCAGCCTCGCCCATCGGATGAAAGTTGGGGATCACGTCATGACCGCAACGCTTTTGGTGCGCTTGCCACATAATGCCGATAATTCCCATTACATTCCCTTCCAAATGGGAATTGTCGTAGACATGCGCTCGCGCTGAATCACATCGCACACCAAGGCTATTGACGACCCGGTCCAACCCATGTCACTGAGCAAAACTGTGATCGTTGGCTGAAAAGTAGCCAAACCAGAAATACCGGAAAACCGCGCAAATGCGGGTGTAGCTCAATGGCAGAGCAGAAGCTTCCCATGCTTACGACGAGGGTTCGATTCCCTTCACCCGCTCCAGCTTTATCATAATTGCCTCTGGCGGCTGCTCCCTGTTGCTAGCTTGATACCGTGCGCAAGACGATAATGACCGTGACCTTATAAAAACTTCATAGAACGGCGTCGTGATTTTTTATGGCTCTGAAAAGGAGTCCTGATTGATGCGCCGCTGATTTGATTTGACGGATTCGAATGTGCAGTGATCACGCCAGCGCTACCGACCAGGATGTTGGCCCTTACCCACAGCCTCCCCTTTGAGTCCCTCCGCATGGTAATCATCCCGCCGACATCCCGACACCAGCTTTAAACTCTGAAGTGACCGGGAAAGCCATACGTGCCCACGCTTTCACCCTGTATTGCAGCCCAAACGGCTCGCCCCACATACCGCAAACAACCATATTACCTCCATGTCTCATACTAACCTTGGAGGTAAGTATGTATTCTGTACTAGAGGTAAAAGTATGTATTATTTGCAGGATCATATTTTCACTGTGCGATATTTTATTTCATATTGACGGCGTCTTAGCTCCGTGCAACTTTGTACAGAAGAAGCGTAGGTCAACGCACAAGCCTAACAACACTGGCAATACGCTTGGGGGAGAAGCATGCGGCAACAGCCACTCATCGTTTCAAGCCATGTAAAGAACGAACAGGCCGTCGATTTCGATATGCGCAATATCGAGCCGCCGCATGACGCTATATATTTGAGCCTGCCAATAGGGCGGTTCGAGGAATTTCGCGATCTTGAAACTCAGTATTTCGAGAATATTATCGCCGATCATCCGCACAAATTTCAAGAAATTATTGATTTTTAAGTAGATATTTTAATTAACGCGTGGTGGTATACGCCTAGATATGACATTTTATGTCAAAATATTCTAATAACTTAAACACAGTTATGCAAATTTTTTCTACATTATATTTTTATAAAAAATTAAATACTATATTGGAGAAGAATAGTGAAATTAGGAACTATTATTAAAGCAGGAGTATCGTCCCTTATCTTGTCCCAAATGCTGGTTGCAAATCTTGCCGTTGCACAAGTCGGTGATAGCCAGCAGTTGGACAAAGCGGCGAGCATCAATAATACTGTGGTCACGGATATCGTGGTCACGGCGCAGCGACAGTCACAGAGTCTGCAGCGGGTTCCGATTGCTGTAACATCTATATCCGCATCGACGCTTGAGGATCTGAATATCCGATCGATCGACAAGATCGCTATCGTAACGCCAAGCCTTGTATTCGATACCGGCTACAATATTGCCCAGATATATATCCGCGGCATCGGCGCACAGAATGTATTTGGTATCGGATTGGAAAGCCCGGTCGCCACCTATATCGATGGAGCCTATTTTGCGCGGGGCGTCGGAGCGGTGTTCGATGCCGTCGATGTTTCGTCGGTCGAAGTGCTGAAGGGTCCGCAGGGAACGCTCTATGGGCGCAACGCCAGCGGAGGCGCCATTCTGATCAACACCGCCAATCCCACACGGGAACCGGGTGCCAGCGCAAGCTTTGAATATGGAAATTTCGGGCATGTCTTGGCCGACGGCATGGTCAACCTGCCTGCGTCCGACTCACTGTCTTTCCGGGTTGCGGGGCGTTATCGCAACGACGATGGCTTTATCACAAACATCACGTCCGGCCGAAAAGTCCGTGGCAAGACATCAGAAGAAATTCGAGGAAAGGTGAAGTGGGACCCAACGGCGGAATTTACGGCGGTTCTATCTGCCGACTATCGCCATGAGACCATCGAAGCAGCGGCATCGGGGAGGCAGGATGCATTAGCACCCTTCTGCCTTGGCTGCGTTTTTGGCGGCGCTTCAGAGGCCGGTTTCTACCAAGTGACCGAGGATTACGTCCGTCAGGATGGTTTCCGTGGGCATAGCTTTAACCTGAACCTTCAATATGATCTGGGTCCGGTCAAGATTACTGGCATCACCGCTTATCGTTATGCGAGCGGGACCATTTCCGATGACCAGGAACACACATCCGTCCCGCTGGTTGGAACCTACGTTACATATGGCGGCAAGACCTTCTCCGAAGATATCCAGATTGCAAGCTCTCTGGATGGCGCCTTCGACTTCCTTATTGGCGCACAATATATACGCGACAATGCCTTTGAGGATGTTGCCGTATTTGGGGCGCTACTGGGCCTACCCTATGTGAACGGTGCGGGCATCCCGGATGGAGCGATCAACGCCATGCAAACCGTCATAACAAAATCCTATGCGGCGTTTGCCGAGTTGTACATCAGACCGATCGAACATCTCACACTTACCATGGGCGGGCGTTATTCGAAGGATGACCGCCATATCTCCAGCGACTTAAACCCCCTGGGTGTCGCCGTGTTCAATCCGGGTGGACCGGAGCAGTTTTCTCAATCTGCTTCCTACAAAAAATTTACGCCTCGCGCCGTCATCGCCTATGATGCGGGTATCGTGAATGTTTATGGAAGCTTCACGCGCGGCTTCAAGGCTGGAGGATTCGCCGCTCCGTCCTTTGGACCCCAGGACATTCCCATTCGACCGGAGACAATCGACAGCTATGAACTCGGCGTCAAATTCGTCAGCCCAGACAGGGCGACGCGGATCAACCTGGCCGGTTTCTACTATGACTATTCTGATGTTCAGGTCTCTCTGGTCGACACCGCACACAACTCACAGATCATTGTCAACGCGGCTAGCGCGAGGGGGAAGGGTGTCGAATTCGACCTGAGCCACAAGCTTGTTGAATGGCTGACATTGGGCGCTGGCGGCTCCTATCTTGATACCAAATATACCGATTACCAAAATGCCGCTGTCTTTGACCCGGTCAGGGATGCGGGCGGTAATGTTATCGGTGCCGTTGTGGGAACGATGGACCTGACCGGCACTCCGCTCCCACGCGCGCCGAAATGGTCAGGCTATATATCCGCCTCCGTGAAAGCCCCAATTGGAAATGGCTGGACTGGAAAACTCAACGCGTTGGCGCATTTTTCGTCCTCCTACCTGTTTAATCCCGGCGCTGCTGGCGAGCTTCGTACCGACCGGCAAAAAAGCACGACTATTGTCGGGGGATCGGCCAGTATAGGGCCGGATACCGGTGAATATCAGATCAGTCTGTATGTCGATAATCTGACGAAGGAAAAATATTACACCAACCGCATCATCGGTGGTTTCGGGATTAATTCCCTGGTCGCTGCGCCCCGAACATATGGCGTGCGTCTATCCGCTGAATTCTAAACGCCCGAATTCTCTGATACCATGCATTTGGATGACATACAGAAGTCGCGATGGGGCAGAATCTAGCTCCATCGCGCCTTTTATTACTTAATGGAAGTTGAGGATGAACAGACGCATCTCAGGGATTTTCCCCGTCGCATTGGTCCTCGCCGCTGGCGGCCTTGGTTATATGGGATGGCGGCATACATCGATACATCCTAATACCGTTCCGCAAGGCGCGTCGGGAACAACATCGACGGGCAAGTCGGGCCTCAGCAGCGATACCAACGGCACAGACTGGGCTGCTTATGGCGGCCCTTATGGCGAACAGCATTTTAGCACTCTTGATGAGATCAACGACAAAAATATCTCACGCCTCGGGCTGCTATGGTCGATCGACCTTGGCCCCGGCAATCCGGCTACGATCCCGATCGCGGTCTATGGCATTCTCTATTACGCCAGCGGGCTGAGCGTCGTTCATGCGGTGGACGCCGCCACCGGCCAGACGCTCTGGACCTATGATCCGGGCGTCGCGGAAGCTGCCGGTCTCAAGCTGCGCCAGGGCTGGGGCAGTCGCGGTCTGGGATATTGGAACGGAAAGCTGTATGTCGGCACGGGCGATGGTCGATTGATCGCCATTGACGCCAAAAGCGGCAAATTGGTCTGGTCGACACTCACCGTCGACCCCAATGACGGGCGTTATATCACCGGCGCGCCCCGCCTGTTCGACGGCAAGGTGATTGTCGGCCACGGCGGGTCCGACAGTGCGAACATCCGTGGATATGTCACCACCTATGACGCCGATACCGGCAAGCAGCTCTGGAGATTCTATGTCGTACCCGGCAATCCGGCGAATGGCTTTGAGGATGAGGCGCAGGCGCTCGCGGCAAAGACCTGGCATGGCGAATGGTGGAAATATGGCGGCGGTGGCGCGGCCTGGAATGCCTTTACCTATGATGCGGACACGAACACGATCTTCGTGGGAACGGGCAATGGCGGCCCATGGAATCACAAGATACGAAGCAAAGGAAAAGGCGACAATTTATTTGTCTGCTCGGTCGTCGCCCTCGATGCCGATACCGGCAAGTATAAATGGCATTATCAGTTCAACCCAGGGGAGACATGGGACTATAATGCGGCGATGGACATGCATCTGGCCAATCTGTCGATTGATGGCCAAAAACGTAAAGTGTTGATGACGGCTCCCAAGAATGGCTTCTTCTACACTCTGGACAGGGTGAGCGGAAAGCTGCTGTCGGCGGAAAAAATTGCCAAGGTGACATGGGCGTCCAAAATCGACCTCGCTACTGGTCGGCCTGTGGAAAACCCGGCAGCGCGGTTTCCCAAAGGTTCGAGCTTCGAGGTCTGGCCCGGAGCGACCGGGGCGCATAGCTGGATGCCGTCGGCCTTTAGTCCCAAGACAGGTTTGGCCTATATTCCCAAGATCGAGGCCGGCGCGGTCTATACCGATCGCGGGATCGACCTCGCCAAATGGAAACGGACGCCCGGCAACGCTTATGATTTTGGCCTGATCGCCAATCATGCCCTCAAAGACCCCATGCAAAATACCAGCTCGCTTCTGGCCTGGGACCCGGTGCGACAGAAGGTCGCATGGGAGGTGCCGACATTCGGAAAATATGGCGGCGGCATCATGGCGACGGGCGGCAACCTTGTGTTCCAGGGCCAGGCAAATGGCAAATTTAATGCTTTTGCCGCTGATAGTGGAAAACCGCTTTGGTCGTTCGATTCCTATGCTGCGATCATTGCAGCGCCGATCACCTACCGAGCAGGTGGCCACCAGCTCGTAACGATCCTTGTTGGCCTGGGAACATCACCGGGGCTTCAGGCGATGGATCTCGGTGTGGATACCGGAGCGCGCACACAGGCCAAGCGCGTTCTCACCTTCGCCATCGGAGGCACGGCCAAGATACCTGTCCATCGGCCCGAAAAAATTGCCCTCGATCCTGATCCCGGCTTCAAGCGCAATCCGGCAATCGCCACAAAGGGTGCCATCGTCTATGCTCAGCGTTGCCTAACCTGCCACGGTGTCGATGCAAAGGCAGCCGGTGTCGCGCCCGATCTGCGTATGTCGCCCGTCCCTCTCTCCGCCGAGACCTTTAACGACATCGTACATGGTGGCGCGTTGGTTCCGGCAGGAATGCCAAGGTTCGAGGAATTGAACAAAAATGATGTGGATGCCATACGGCAATATCTTCGTACCGAACGCTCCAATATCCCGGCAAAGAAATAGGGGCGTCCCCATATTGTCTGTAAGCCCGGATTCCGGCGCAGCGTTCTGGCTGTCTGCAAAGAGCCGCAAAGGATAGGACATCGCATTGCTACGTCACTAGAGCGATTTCCAGCCGGATGGCATCATCAGGCGGCTCGGAAATCGCGGTAAAACAGTACCATAGAGCGGCCGATCTGATCCAATCAGATCGAAAACCGCTCTAGGGTCTGTTGAGATTCAGGATTCACATTGAGGATAGATTGTGATTCAAGCTCCGTGAAGGGAGCCTTGAATGACGCGCCTATGCCTGACTGATCGTCAATGGTCACTGATTGAACCGCTTTGTCTCGGGAAGCCGAGCGATCCAGGGCGTAGCGGGGCCGATAACCGCATGTTCATCGAGGGGATACTGTGGATTGCCCGAACAGGCAGTCCTTGGCGTGACCTGCCGCCCGAGTTCGGCAAATGGAACACGGCTTTCAGGAGGTATCGAGACTGGGTCAAAGCGGATATTTTCGCGCGGATTTTCGAGGTTATGTCAGGCGATCCCGATATGGAATACGCCATGGTCGATGCTACAATCGTCAAGGTTCACCGTCACGGCCACGGCGCAAAAGGGGAACTCAAAATCAGGCCATAGGCAAGTCCAAGGGCGGTTGGACGACCAAGATACTCGCCCTTTGCGATGCCTTGGGCAACCTTGTGCGCTTCGTGCTCCTGCCGGGAAACCGCTACGACACAATCGGAGTGGCACCGCTCATCGACGGGATCGACTTCGACGCCTTTCTTGGTGACAAGGCCTTCGACGCCAACTGGATCATCGAAGAACTCAACCAGCGCGGGGCCAAGGTCGTGATCTCACAGAGACCGCAGCGGATCAGCCCTCTCGAAATCGACCTGGAGATGTACAAGTGGCGGCACCTCATCGAAAACTTCTTCTGTAAACTCAAAGAGTTCAAACGCATCGCCATGCGCGCTTGCAAGACCGATCAGAGCTTTGAGGCCCTGATCTACCTCTGCTCTGCCGTCATCAATGCCCGGTGAATCTCAACAGACCCTAGTGCATCGTGCGAAAACCCGGTTCCGCCATTTCTGCGTGATGCTCCGGGCGAACAATGATGCGCGCGATACCGATCCGACCGACTCGAGGATGGTTGATCAACGCGCATCCCTTATATGGCAGCCCCGACCGCAGCGTCTCACATAGCGCGGGAGCAGGCGGTATCAGGCCGAGCGGCGCAGGAGCACGGTCTTGGATTCCAGATATGCGCGCAATCCGTCGGGACCACCCTCTCGTCCGATACCGGATTGTTTGACGCCGCCAAACCCAACTCCAAAATCAACCCGAAAGGCGTTGTGGCCCACATTGCCGGAGCGTAGCTCGCGCGCCAGCGCCTGGGCGCGGTCCACATCGTTGGTGAATATACTGGCGTTGAGACCAAACTGTGTGCCGTTTGCTATCCGGATCGCGTCCGCTTCGTCTTCGGCAGCTATGACAGCCACCACCGGACCGAATATTTCTTCCTGTGCGATGGTGGAGTTGGGGTCTACATTGGCGAACACTGTCGGCTCGATATAATAGCCACGGTTGAGGCCCGCGGGACGACCGCCGCCAGTGGCGAGCCGTGCCCCATCGGCCTTGCCCTTGTCGATATAATCGCAGACGCGGTCCAGTTGGCGACGCATTGCCAGCGGACCCATATTGGACGCAGGATCATAGGGGTCGCCCACTTTGATTTTGCGAAATGCATCAGCAAGCGCGTCCACCATTTCGTCATGGCGATATTTCGAAACCACCACGCGGCTCAGGGCGGCACAGACCTGGTTCGTCATGAATGCCGTGCTTTGCGCAAGCGTTGCCGCGACCTGATCAACTTGATAATCATCCAATACCACCGCCGCAGACTTGCCACCCAGTTCAAGAGTGCAGCGCGCCAGGCGTTCCCCGCAGATGGAAGCAATCCGTTTGCCCGCTACCGTGCTGCCCGTGAATGTGATCTTGTCGACCCCCGGATGCCGGACAAGATGCTCGGACGAGGCGCGTTCAGCGGTAACGAAATTGACCGTGCCGGGCGGCAGGCCAAGTTCCTCGATGATCTCCATCAATAGATACCCGCCCAGAGGCGCTTCGGGCGATGCCTTGATAATAACCGTGCAACCCGCCAGCAAAGCAGGTGTCAGCTTGATGATCATCAAGGCCGCCGCGGAATTCCA
>JAENVZ010000032.1 GCA_016650315.1 Alphaproteobacteria bacterium
ATCATGAGCGGTGTCATGATCCCTGCGGCGGAGCGCGCCCATACCGTCGCGCCTGTCGATCTGGCCGAAATTGCGCGTATTCAGGCGGAAAAACGCAAGGCTAAGGAAGCCGTCGAAGCCAAGGTAAAAGCCCGTGCAAAGGCTGATGCGGAAGCCAAGGCAAAGGCTGAAGCGAAGGCCAAAGCAAAGGCGGAGGCCGACACAAAGGCGAAAAATCCGGCGCGAACCTGGGTCCAGATCGCTACTGGCCGTGACCTGAAGGCACTGGCCTTCGATATGGGCAGGCTCCGCAAGAAATATGCCGCCGTGCTGAAGGGCAAGGACGCATGGACGTCCGCCTGGGGGGCGACACGCCGCATGGTCATCGGCCCGTTCGCCAGCGAAAGCGCCGCCAAGGTCTTTTATTCCGACTGGCTGAAGGCGGGAGGTGACGGATATATCTGGCACAGCACCGACGGGCTGGAAGTCGAAAAGTTCGACGAATGAAACGGCATCAGGCGTCCTATGCCTGTGACCCGAATAAAAGCCGGGGCCGTCAGCATGTTGAACCGGACGGCGGGACACGCGGCCCGCGCGATGCATTCCAGCGCGATCGTGACCGGATTATCCACTCGATCAGCTTTCGCCGCTTGCGTCACAAGACGCAGGTGTTCGTTCAGCCCGATGGCGACCATTACCGCGTCCGTCTGACCCACAGTCTGGAAGTGGCGCAGATAGGCCGCACCATTGCCCGCGCGCTTGGGCTTAACGAGGACCTGACCGAGGCGCTCTGCCTGGCGCATGACATCGGCCATCCCCCCTTTGGCCATGCGGGTGAGGAGGGGCTTCAAACAGCGCTCAAGGCCCATGGCGGTTTTGACCATAATGCCCAGACCTTGCGCACGCTGATGCTGCTCGATTCGCCTTATCCGCGCTGGCCGGGCCTGAATCTGAGTTGGGAAATGCTGGAAGGTCTTGCCAAGCATAATGGTCCGGTCGTCCATCCCGGCTGGGCGATGCGCGAAGTCGATGGGTTTTACCCGCTTGACCTGCATGGATGGTCTTCGCTGGAGGCGCAGGTGGCCGCCATTGCCGACGATATTGCCTATGACAATCACGACATTGATGACGGTATCCGGGCTGGCCTGCTCAGCATCGACCAGTTGATCGAGGTGCCCTTTGTCGCTGCAAGCTGGAAACAGGTGAGTGCGCGCTATCCTGACCTTACCGTCGATCGGCTGGTGCCCGAATTGATCCGCGATCAGATTGGCCTGATGGTCAACGATGTTATTGATAACACGCGGGCGAATGTCGCTGCGGCGGGTATCAAAACCGTCGAGGATGTGCGCGCGGCGGGCCGGATGCTCAGCGGCTTTTCGCGTGATCTTGCGGAAGCGGAGCGCCATTGGAAGCGCTTTATGTATGCAACGCTTTACCATCACCCAAGGCAGGTCGCCGCGTCGGCAGGCGCACAGAGGATCGTCAACGATCTCTTTGCCGCCTATCATGCCGACCCTGCGTTGATGTCCGATGGCTGGGCTGCCCGTTGTGATGTGTCCGAACCTGAAAAAAGTCGTCATATCGCGGATTTTATTGCCGGCATGACGGATCGCTATGCCCTTTCGCGCCACCGCGAAATATTTGGGGTGATTGAACTGCCAGAAGGTTTTGTCATCTGATTGCTGCATTGCGGCGATTGACAGAATCAATCGGCTGGGCGAATACTTGATCGTCGCTGTTCGGATTCGAACAGATGGCGATGCGGGAGAGCGTCAGTCGTACCGGTACCGGTTCGGATGGCCGCCGAAGGAGCAACCGCCCCGGAAACTCTCAGGTCAAAGGACCGCATCGTCAGGTGGCACTCTGGAAAGCGGATTGGCCAAAGGAAATAATGGCCCATCCCACCGAAGGTGTAAGCCGCGCGGAATCCACACCCGCCGGTCAAAGCTCTCAGGTTTCGTGACAGAGGGGGTGATGAAGCAAGGCACGTTCGCGGGCATTCTTCATCTATCCTCAATCAAAAGGCGAAACCGGATATGAGCGACACCGAATATAGCGACACCGATATGGACATCGCCGACGCGCTGTTGCCGCTCGACGACTGGCATCGGGCGCAGGGCGCACGGATGGTGAGTTTCGCGGGCTATGTCATGCCGATCCAGTATGAAGGCATAATGGCCGAACATCTATGGACCCGGCAACATGCGGGCCTGTTCGACGTCAGCCACATGGGCCAGCTCCTCTTTTCAGGCGAAGGCGCCGATGCCGCTTTGGAAACGTTGCTGCCCGGTGACATCATCGCCTTGCAAGAAGGGCGGATGCGCTATTCGCTGCTCTTGGATGTTGACGGCGGCATATTGGACGACCTGATGGTGACGCGACGGGGCGATGGCATCTATATGGTCGTCAATGGCGCGACCAAATATGACGATATTGGCCATCTGCGTGAAAACCTGCCCGATGGAATCACGATCAATCATATGGAGGACCAGGCGCTTCTGGCGCTGCAGGGGCCGGAGGCGGCGGGTGCGCTGGCAACGCTGATTGCGGGAGTTGACGCCCTCTATTTCATGCAGGCGGGGGCTTTCCGTTGGCGCACATATGATCTGTGGATCAGCCGTTCTGGCTATACCGGCGAAGATGGTTTTGAGATCAGTCTGCCGTCAGAGGCCGTAGTGGCCTTTGCCGATGCACTCTGCGCGCTGGACGCGGTCAAACCCATTGGACTGGGCGCACGTGATTCCCTGCGGCTGGAGGCTGGTCTGCCGCTTTATGGCCATGATCTTGATGAAAATATTGACCCTGTAACGGCGGATTTGAGCTTTGCCATTTCCAGGCGGCGGCGAGCGGAAGGCGGCTTTCCGGGGGCAGAGCGCATATTGGACCTGCTGACAAACGGCGCGCCGGTAAAGCGGGTCGGCCTGTTGCTTGACGGTCGCCTGCCTGCGCGTGAAGGTGCAAAGCTGTTTTGCGGCGGTGAAGAAGTCGGCAGTGTCACCTCGGGCGGTTTCGCGCCCAGCGTGGGCGCACCTATCGCCATGGCCTATGTTCCATCCACCGCCGCCACGCCGGGTACGGCAGTCGAGCTGGAGGTGCGCGGCAAGCGCCTTCCCGCCACTGTTACGGCGATGCCTTTCATATCCCATAGCTACCATCGTCAAGGAGCCAAATAATGAGTCGATATTTCACCGATGAACATGAATGGATCGATGTCGAAGGCGAAATCGCTACTGTTGGCATTACCGATTATGCGCAGGGTCAGTTGGGCGACATCGTCTTTGTTGAACTGCCCGCGGAAGGCGCGGTTTTCGAGAAGGGCGATGATGCGGCCGTCGTTGAATCGGTCAAGGCTGCTTCGGATGTCTATGCGCCCATTTCAGGAGAAGTCGTTGAAGTGAACGGCGATCTGGAAGACGAACCTGCCCTCGTCAACAGCGATGCTGAAGAGGATGGCTGGTTTTTCAAACTCCGCCTGACCGATGCGTCTGAACTGGAGGGGCTAATGAACGAGGCGGCCTATAACACGTTTGTCGCGGCGCTTTAAGCCACAGGGTTAGGACAGAATATGCGTTACCTGCCACTCACCGACGCCGACCGGCATCAGATGCTCACTCGCATCGGCGCATCGTCCATCGACGATCTGTTCGTCGATGTCCCGGTTGAGGCGCGCCTTGCCGCAAAGATCGCGGACCTTCCCGATCATGCCAGCGAACTGGCGGTCGAACGGCATCTTTCGGCGCTTGCTCGGAAGAACATGGCGGCGGGTGAAGTGCCTTTCTTTCTGGGGGCGGGCGCGTATCGTCATCATATTCCAGCCAGCGTCGATCACCTGATCCAGCGCGGCGAATTCCTGACCGCCTACACGCCCTATCAGCCCGAAATCGCGCAGGGCACGCTACAGGTGCTGTTCGAATTCCAGACCCAGGTCGCGCGCCTTTTCGGCTGCGATGTGGCGAACGCCAGCATGTATGACGGATCGACCGCCTGTTGGGAGGCGATCGTCATGGCCCGCCGGATCACCAAACGGTCAAAGGCCATCCTTTCGTCGGGCCTGCATCCCCATTATGTGTCGGTAGCCAAGACGATGGCGCGCTTTACCGGCGACGAACTGGTCCATGCAGCGCCACGCCTTGAAGCCGCAACCGATGCGGCTGACCTGATCGCCAGCATCGACAAGGACACAAGCTGCGTCGTTGTTCAATATCCAGATATATTAGGTCGTATTGGTGAGTTGAGCAGCATAGCCGCCAAGGCGCATGAGGTTGGCGCCCTTCTTGTGGCGGTGGTGACTGAGCCGGTCGCGCTGGGCGCGCTCACACCTCCGGGCGAAATGGGCGCGGACATTGTTGTGGGTGAGGGGCAGTCCATCGGCGTGGGCCTGCAATTTGGCGGGCCGTATCTGGGCCTCTTTGCCTGTCAGCAGAAATATGTGCGCCAGATGCCGGGGCGGCTGTGTGGCGAAACGGTTGATGCGGAGGGCAAGCGCGGTTTCGTCCTGACGCTTTCAACCCGGGAACAGCATATCCGGCGGGAAAAGGCGACATCGAACATTTGCACCAATAGCGGTCTGTGTGCGCTCGCCTTTTCGATCCATATGACGCTGCTGGGCGAGAAGGGGCTGCGCGATCTGGCGATGCTCAATCATGGTTTTGCGGTGCAAGCTGCCGACCGGCTCTCTCGCGTGCCAGGTGCCAAGTTACTTAATGACAGCTTTTTCAATGAGTTCACAATCGTTCTTCAGCAAGATGCCAGGAATGTCGTCCGCCATCTGGCAGACCGGAACATATTGGGCGGAGTATCGCTGGGCCGCCTTTATCCAGATGCGCCGGATATTGGTAACGGGCTTGTCATTGCAGTCACCGAGACCATGACGAGCGAGGATGTCGAGGCGCTGGCCACGGCGCTTGAGGAGATATTGGCATGAATGTGCTGAGCGAGGGCCGCCCGACACGCCCTGACCGGATCGAAACCGGACTGCCTGTCACAGCCACGGGCAACCGCGGGCTGATGCTGGAAGAAGCCCTGATTTTTGAAATCGGCTCCAGCGGAACCACCGGCGTCGATTTCGATGCTGCTCCCAAGGTTTCGTCCCGGCTTGGCGGTTTGGAGCGCAAGCGGCCTATTGGTCTGCCGGGCCTGTCCGAGCAGGAAACGGTGCGTCATTATACCCGCTTGAGCCGCCAGAATTACGCCATCGACCTTGGCTTGTTTCCGCTTGGGTCCTGCACGATGAAGCATAATCCGCGGCTGAATGAAAAGGTCGCGCGACTTCCCGGTTTTGCCGATCTCCACCCGCTTGCGCCGGTCAGCACGGTGCAGGGCGCGCTGGCCGTCATTGACGAACTGGCGCATTGGCTCAAGACGCTGACCGGAATGCCCGCCGTGGCAATGAGTCCCAAGGCGGGCGCGCACGGCGAATTGTGCGGGTTGCTTGCCATCCGGTCTGCGCTGGAGGCCCGGAACGATCCCCGTGCGGTGGTGCTGGTCCCTGAAAGTGCGCATGGCACCAATCCGGCGACGGCGGCCTTTTGCGGTTACAAGGTGGAAAATATTCCTGCCAATGCCGATGGCCGCGTCGACCTGTCGGCGCTTACGGCCCGGCTCGGCCCGGATGTTGCGGCGGTGATGATTACCAACCCCAACACCTGCGGCTTGTTCGAGCGGGATATGAAAAATATCGCCGATGCCGTTCATTCCGTTGGTGCGTTTGTTTACTGCGACGGCGCGAATTTCAACGCCATTGTGGGCCGGGTGCGTCCCGGCGACCTTGGCATCGACGCCATGCACATCAACCTGCACAAGACATTTTCGACCCCCCATGGCGGCGGGGGACCCGGCAGCGGTCCGGTGGTGTTCAGCGCCGCGCTGGCTCCCTTTGCGCCCTTGCCTTTCGTTGAGCGGGCAGATGACGGATATCATCTGGTGGAGGAGGAAACGGCGGGCGAGCATCATGGCGCGAGCTTTGGCCGCATGGTCGCCTTTCACGGCCAGATGGGCATGTTCACCCGCGCTCTTGCCTATATATTGAGCCACGGCGCGGACGGCTTGCGGCAGGTCAGCGAGGATGCGGTCCTGAACGCCAACTATATCCTGCGCAGCCTGGAGGATGTGCTTGATGCGCCCTATGGTGCCAGCGGCCCGTGCATGCATGAGGCGCTGTTGAGCGACAAGGGCTTTGCCGAGGGCTTTACGACGCTGGATGTCGCCAAAGGCCTGATCGACGAAGGTTTTCATCCGATGACCATGTATTTCCCGCTGGTCGTGCACGGCGCGATGCTGATCGAACCGACCGAGACGGAAAGCAAGGCCGCACTCGACCAGTTCATTATGGCCCTGCGCAGTGTGGCCCAGCGTGCGAAAGCGGGTGATCCCTCGCTTCGATCCGCCCCGCATTTTGCCCCCCGCCGCCGTCTGGATGAGACGCAGGCGGCAAGGAAGCCCGTGTTGGTCTGGGAGGACCCGGCGCTTCAGGAAGCGGCCGAGTGACGGACGCGCCGCAGCCCTGGTTCGCTAGCGAAGCGGGAGGGGCGGCAAAGCGGCACGCGCCAGCAGCATTGCGTAATCGGGATGCGATCGCTGCGGTTCTGCGCGATATATTGCCAGAGCGTGGTGTGGTTCTGGAACTGGCGAGCGGCAGCGGCGAGCATATCGTGCATTTCGCCGGTCTTTTTCCGGCGCTTGAATGGCAACCAAGCGATCCTGATTCTGACGCTTTGGCTTCCATCGCGACATGGTCTGGGGAATCAGGCCTGCCCAATATCGGGGCGCCGTTGGCCATTAATGTGCAGGCGGACGATTGGAGTATCGATCATGCCGACGCGATGTTGTGCATCAACATGGTGCATATCAGTCCGTGGGAAGCGACTATCGGTCTGATGCGCGGCGCGGCGCGTCTGTTGGCGACCAATGCGCCCCTGTACCTCTATGGACCGTATATCCGCCCGGACGTGGAGACCAGCCCGAGCAATCTTGTCTTCGATCAATCGCTTCGAAACCGTAATCGTGCCTGGGGTTTACGCCAGGTCGATGACATGATTGATCTGGCGCGGGAAAACGGAATCATTTTCTGCAATCTGGTAGAAATGCCAGCCAATAACATATCCCTGATTTTCAAAAGATCGTCGGGTTAAGACTATGCGACTGTGGATCTGACCCGTTCCCTCCAGGCGATGTACAGGCCGCTTCCGACAATCAATATCGCTCCGGCCCAGGTCGATCCACCCGGCCAATAGTCCCAGATGAGCCAACCCAGCAATGTTGCCCAGAGGAGGCTGGAATAATCCATCGGCAATACCACTGATACAGGTGCCCAACGCAGGGCTCCGGTCAGACAGAGCTGCCCTACGCCGCCAGAAAGGCCTATCAGTGCCAAAAGGCCCCAGGTCAGCGGATCATGGGATTGCCCAAAGAGGATCAGGCCGATTGCGAGCGGAGGCAGGGACAGGATCGTGAACCAGAACACAGTCGTCGCAGTCGCCTCTGTTCGTCCGATCTGACGAAGCAATATGCTGATAAACGCCACCGTTATTGCCGCAGAAATTCCGACCGTCACGCCGGTAATCGGAAAATGGTTTGCATCAGGGTGGACCATCACCAGAACGCCGCAAAAACCGATGATTACGGCTGTCCAGCGATGAATACCCGTCGCTTCTTTCAGGATCAACGCAGACAATATTGTTGCAAATATCGGAACCGTAAAACCAATGGTGGTCGCTTCGGCAAGCGGCAGAAGCGTGACCGATAGGAAATTCAACATCATCCCTATGATGCCCACCATCGTTCGACCGGTATGGGCGCCAATGCGCGCGGTTCGGACAGATGCGAAACCAGGCCCCAGCCACAGCCAGCCCAATATCAATGGTAGTGACAGGAATTGCCGATAGAACAGGGACTCCATGACATGAACGCCCCGTTGCCCCGCCACCTTGACCGCCGCCAGCATGATAGCGACGCAGGCAATTGCAACGATCCGCAGACCAATGGCCAACATGCGACGTTCCTCCCGCACAGGAATTGGGGGCGGCCCATCGGATATGGCGGGTTGGCAGGCGGGCGATGTCGTCACCTGTCCAGCATTAGAGTAACCTTTGGTCCATGCAAGCGGTGGTTTAGTTCGCCGGTTTGCGAAATTTCAAGGTCATACGATCGCTTTCACCAATCGCCAGATATGTGTCGCGGTTGACGTCGCCTTTCCGTAGCACCGGAGGTAAGGTCCAAACGCCGTCGGGCCAGTCGTGGCTGTCCTTTGGATTGGCGTTTATGTCGATTTCCCCGGCCAATTCAAAACCTGCAGCCCTAGCGAACGCTATGACCGAACTTTTCTTCATATAGCCGCTCTTTTCTTCAGCAGTGCTGTCCATTTCCTCGGGCAAGCGGTGGTCGACGACGCCTAATGTACCACCGGGTTTCAGCATGGCGTACATCTGCTCGAAGGCTTTTTTCGCGTTATCTATCCCGCCAAAGCGCCAGTTATGGACATTGCGGAAGGTCAAAACGATGTCGGCCACCCCGTTGGGGACCATGAATACGTCGTCATCATTCGGAAAAACTGCAGCGATGGCGTGGGACAGTCCAGCCTGGGCCGCGATCATTTCCTTAGTGCTTGCCAGTCCGCGCTCTGGCGCTGCCAGATAAAGCTGGCCCTGGTCTTGGGTCAGTGGTCCCAAAATCTCGCTATACCAGCCGCCGCCGGGCCAGATCTCAACAACGATATCAGTCGGTTTTACACCAAAAAAGGTCAGGGTTTCTGCAGGGTGACGGTAAACATCGCGTGCCCGGTTCACCTCTTTGCGTCCGGTATCTGCGACGGCCGCCGCTATCGCTTTTGCAACATTCACCTTAATGGGGCCACTCTCCGCTGCATGTGATCTGGACGGCATGATGGCTGCGGCGATGGTTAGCGACAATGCGGTTGTCATGAGTGCATAGGTTCGCATAGCGTTTTTGTCCTCTCGGTGCAGATCGTCGCCGATCGTGCAGGCCGAAAGTTACTGACGCAAGGGCGCTTGTAATTACGACGCGGTTCTGAACCTACAGGCAGGCTTCCAGGAACGCCTGATCGAAGCCGAACTGCTTTGCCTTTTCCAGCGTATAGGGGCGCAGGCCCATCGATCGATATTCGCCGATGATCATACCGTTTTCGTCCTCATCATGATATTCGAACTTGAACAGCTCCTGGGTGACGATGACGTCGCCTTCCATGCCGATGACTTCGGTGATGTTGGTAACGCGGCGCGAACCGTCGCGCAGGCGCTTGACCTGGACGATGATATCAACTGAATCGGCGATCTGCTTGGAAATCGCTTCTTTGGGGATTTTGATGTCACCCATCAAGATCATGTTTTCCATACGGCCCAGGCACTCACGCGGGCTGTTGGCGTGAAGCGTACACATGGAGCCGTCATGGCCGGTGTTCATCGCGGCAAGCAGGTCAAAGCACTCCGCGCCACGAATTTCGCCCAGGATGATGCGGTCTGGGCGCATACGCAGGGCGTTCTTGACGAGGTCGCCAATGGTGATCTCACCCTGACCTTCCAGGTTCGCCGGACGCGTTTCGAGCGGCAGCCAGTGCGGCTGTTGCAACCGGAGTTCGGCCGCATCCTCGATGGTCAGCACGCGTTCGCCCGGGTCGATCATCTTGGACAGGGCGTTGAGCAAGGTAGTCTTGCCCGAACCGGTGCCGCCCGAAATGACGATGTTGAACCGACATGCCCCGGCGATCTTCAGCGTCGTGCACATTTTCTGGCTCATGGCGTTCCACTGGGCGAGGTTGTCCAGAGTAATCGGCTTGGCCGAGAATTTACGAATGGAGATGGCGGTGCCGCGCAGTGACAGCGGCGGCACGATGACGTTGACGCGGCTGCCATCCTTCAAGCGGGCGTCGGCGAGCGGGGTCGTCTGATCGACGCGGCGGCCGACCTGATTGACGATGCGCTGGGCGATCTGGAACAGATGCTCTTCGTCGCGGAACTGGATCGGCGCGATCTGCAACTTGCCCTTTTTTTCGATATAGGTTTGGTCAGGACCGTTGACCATGATGTCGGTCACGTCCGGGTCGGCCAATAATTCTTCAAGCGGCCCCAGCCCCAGCAGTTCATCGACCAGCACTTTTTCAAGTGCAAATTGTTCACGCCGGTTGAGCGTCAGCTTCAGTTCGGCCAGCACTTCCAGAATGATGGGCCGGAATTCTTCGCCCAGTTCTTCCTTGGTCAGTGTCGATGCGGCTTCCGGGTCAACGCGTTCCAGCAGGCGCGGGAGTACCTGTTCCTTGATCTTGTGGACCGAGGCTTCAAATCCCTGAGCCTTTTCCTGCACATGTTCGGCATTGGCACGGTCGGAAAGGCGCGCCATCGCGTCGTCATTCCGGTTGGACGCGGCTGCAGGCAGGTCGGAAGCGGGCAGGGTGGCCGGGTCAAGTGGCGGAAACTGTTCGCCACCGGGTGCTTCGCTGTCGATGCCGGTCCTGGGAATAGGGCCCCCGCCCTGCATGGGGCGGGCAACGCCAAAGGCGGGACGTCCGCCACCAAGCCCATTTTTCCGTCCGAAAGCGCTCATAATTGTCCGCCACCTAATGGGTCGAATTCAAGAAACAACATGCAGTCAAAGCTGGTGAATAAGTCGGAAACTTTGACAAATCGCTAATAGGCGGGGCCAATTCAGCATTCTGTTGATTGGCGATTGGCAGAATCAGAGAAGGCGCAGTGCACTGGCTGACCTTTAATCGTTTCTTCCGATCAGTCATATTCAGATTTCCTCTTAGGCGTCTGACTGCGGCTGGTCTAACCTGTGCGGGCTGTTGAGGGTTTGCGGCATGGTGCTGCGCGCCTCGATTCAACGTCGCAATTCTAGGAGAAAAGCCATGGAACTCACGAGTTCGAAAACCGAAGACAATCTGAAGGCCGCATTTGCCGGCGAAAGTCAGGCAAATCGCCGTTATCTCTATTTCGCACAGCAGGCGGATATTGAGGGTTATAATGATGTAGCCGCTGTCTTCCGTTCGACCGCAGAAGGCGAAACCGGCCATGC
>JAENVZ010000033.1 GCA_016650315.1 Alphaproteobacteria bacterium
CAATCCACCCTGCTCGCCCACCGGCCGCCGATAGCGAAGCTGACCGAAGGCGCGCCGCAAAGGAGAGGCATCCAGCGCCCCGGCGGCACTGCCCCCGATCTGATCCTCATCGTCGAATACGGAATTGATCGTTACATCGGCGGTCGCCGACCAAAGGCCGGAAAAACGCGATCCGCGATTGTCGATGGCCAAGCGGCCGGCGATCGGATTGTCAGGCATGGTCACCACCAATTCCGACGCCCCCACCGTATCCGGCGACGGGCGCAGGACACCTGCCGCGGTCACCCCCGGAAGATCGTTGGCCAGCAACAGCGCCTCTTCGATGGCTCTGAGCTGGAGCGGCTTGGAAGACCGGGCCGGTTCCAAGTAGGTGCGGATCCGGTTGCGGGTGCCCGCCGTGCCGCCCTCGATCGCCACATTGGCAATGAAGCCTTCGACCACATTGATCATGAAAATGCCGTCTGCCACCCGCTGCGGAGGCACAAAGGCGCGAACCAGAATATAACCCGCCCGCCGGTATTGATTTTCGATTTCCCCCGCGACGTCCAGAATATCCGACAGGCTGACATCCTTGCCGATCAGCTTCTGATACAGGCCGCTGAACGAGCTGGCGGGCAAAGTCACCGCGCCATTGACCTGAATGCCGTTCAGCTGAAAACGTATTTCGTCGACCGCGCGCGGCACCGAAGACCGGCTCGGCGTCTCGATCCGGAAATCGAATTTCGGCTGCGCCGGAATGCTCAGCGATGGGCGATCCCGGCCAGGTTTTACGGTACTCGGTAGTCCACCGGGAATCTGGGCTGTCGCCCCGCCGGCGGTGCACAGCGCGGAAATAGCGATAACAACCGCCAAGCCGAGGCGGCGAAATCCGGACCGTGATGCTTGCGTCACACAATGCCCCGCCCACCGAAAGCGCCACAAAGCGTCATGCCTCGTGTCAATGCAACGACAATGGCTGGCGAACGCGTCCCGGCTGGAACTGGCAAAGCTCAGTTGCAACTTAGGAAAACAAAACCACACCACCGTCCGAAAAAATCGACCATCGGTTCGTGGGATCTAGTTGCGCGACACCGACAAGGCCGGTCCGGCCCTATGCCGCGACTGGCATTGCCGACGCCGCGGCTGCCCCACTTCCCGAACCAAACGAACGCCCAAAATCCCGCAGGCTGACCGCCCACGGTTTCCTATCCCGGCACCCTATCGCAGTGCGAAGCAGCAAAGAATATGCCATCGTTGCTTTTGGTTTATTATAGCGTGGGCGTGCGAACGGTGCCGTTTGTCGCTTTGATTGCACAAAGAGCGGTCAACCTCTGCCTATTAATTGGCCAGAACAGGGTCTCCGATCCCTCGCTATGCGCGGACGGAGCCAATGGTGCAGCGCAAAAATCCTGCGTCACACCCCTATCCACCGACCATCGCGTCCATACGGCGCAGACGCTGGCTGAGTACCCGCATGACATTGAGCGCAAAACTGGGCGTCTGCTGGGTGAGGAAAACAAAGCGCTTTTCATCGATGGCGGCCAGTGTGCAGTCGGTCAGTGCCGTGACAGTGGCGGCACGCGGCGCGTGATCGATCAGCGCCATCTCGCCCACCAGGCCGCCCGGCGCAAGCTGATCAAAAATCGTGTTGCCGTCGCCGACCCGCAACTCGCCCGATAATACGATATACATGCTCTTGGCAGGGTCCCCCTTCTTGAAAAGAAGTTCACCGGCCTTGAGGGACACAATATTTTCTTCGTTCTTGAAAAGCCCCAAAAAGCTCGGTTTGAATATGTCTTGCGCTTCGCCCTGCATTGTAGATCCCCTTACGCGTGATCCGCGTCAGCCTCGAGCCAAAAACTATCATGGGGCAATTGCTGCTACAACGACGGGACAACGACTGTCATCGTTCTGTCATGATTCTCTTTGGGGAGCCGCGGTATGAGATTTTTGTTGGTCTCTGATCTGCACTATGCGCTCAAGCAATACGACTGGACCATGGCGGTGGCGGCGGATTTCGATTCCGTTGTGATCGCCGGCGATCATCTCGACATCTCAAACCATGTGGACGGGAGCGTCCAGGTCGTGGTGATTCTGAAATATCTGCGTCGGTTGATGGACTGCACCAGGATCATCACATCCTCGGGCAATCACGATCTGGATTCGCGGGACGCCAATGGCGAGAAGGCCGCGCGCTGGATGCGGCGGGTGAAACAAATGGGCATTGCGTCCGACGGGGACAGCGTGGCGCTGGACGATATACTCGTTACGGTTTGTCCCTGGTGGGATGGTCCCAGCGCCAAACAGGCCGTCGAAGCGCTATTGATCTCTGATAGCGCCAAGCCGAAGAAGACCTGGATCTGGGTCTATCACGCGCCGCCGGATGGTTCGCCGACCAGCTGGGACGGCAAGAAATTCTATGGCGATGCCGAACTGGCAGAATGGATCGGACGATACCAGCCCGACATCGTCTTCTCGGGACACATCCACCAGGCACCCTTCATCAAGGATGGATCGTGGGCGGACCGGATCGGCACGACATGGGTATTCAATTGCGGCAATCAGATTGGACCGGTGCCCACCCATATCATCGTCGATACCGACGCGCGCGAGGCTGTATGGATCTCATTGGCCGGGGCGCAGTTGGTAAAACTCGACCTGCCGCTGGAGCGCCCGCTGGCGCAATTGCATCAATTACCGGACTGGCTCAAACCAGGCTCTAGAAACCCGGATCCCGGTCCGAGCCCGGCATGAAGCGCTGATGCTGCTGGTTGACCAACGTCTCCAGCACATCATCGACCATTCCGAGGTGGTTTTCGTGGCTCGCAAACTGCTGCTTAAGATCGACAAGATAGGTCGATACGCCATGCAAGCGGCGGGCAAGAAGTTGGGCAAGATGATGGGCGATTTCCGGGTGCGCCCTGAGGAATTCGTTGCCGTCACGCACCTCGTGGGCCCGGCAGCCAGACAAGGCGCGCACGGTGGCCATGTGCGGAAGGTCCAGTAATACCGATATCTCACCGAAGATGGCGCCCGGATCGGAAACGATATTGATCTGGAAATCGCCCTTCACGATTTCAACATCCCCGTCCAACAGGATGTACAGCAATCCGGACTTTTGGCCTTCGGCAAGAAGAACCGTACCCGGCTCAAACGTGCGCAGCGGGACGGAATTGCAAAGCTCCAGGATGGGATTCACCATAACCGCCTTGAAAGGGATGGACGCCGAAGCCTAAAGGATTGGAGCCGAGCCGACTAGTACTGGCTTGCTATTGGCGCCGTTCGGCCCGATGCTTGCGGGGCATTGCGAAGCACCGCGATTCGATGCTGGTCCTGATGATTTCCCTTGCCAACAATTCCGAGCCGCGTCGGCCACGCTTGGCGGCATCCGTACGACGGAGTCTGGCTGCTTGAGTCCCGGCATCACGCTCTTATTGTGGAGCCTCGTACTGTTCGAGGTGAAGCATTTTCTCTGCGATTTTGTGCTGCAGACCGCTTATCTCTACCGCAACAAGGGAATTTACGGCCATCGCGCGGGATTCATCCATGCCGGCCTGCATGCCCTGGGATCGTTGCCCGCGATCCTGCTGTTTTCGCCTGCGCCGGCGCTTATCGCGACGATCCTAGTTGTCGAATTGCTGATCCATTATCATGTCGATTGGCTGAAACTCTATATCGACAAGCACTTTCGCCTGGGCATCAATCACAGCCTTTATTGGGCGGTATTCGGCGCAGACCAGCTCTTGCATCAACTGACTTATGTGGGAATTCTCGCCCTACTGGCGGCTTAGTGGCTGCTGAGCAGGTCGATGCGCCGGTTGGCGCGGCCAAGCCGGCGCACCAGCAAACCCGCCAAATTGCGCATGATCTGTTCGCCGATCTGCGGATGGCTGTCCCGGAACCGGTAAAACCGTTCCAGCGGAAGTTCGATGCAACGCACGGCGCTGTCGGCCCATACATCGGCGGTGCGCCTGTTCTC
>JAENVZ010000034.1 GCA_016650315.1 Alphaproteobacteria bacterium
GACCTCGATGCGGTTGGCGACCCTTCGGCGTATGCGAGGCTGGAATCCGCGCTCGCCACTGCCTTTGAAAAAGGGATTGTGACCGATGCCGTCATCGCCGCGAGCGAGACTCAGGCCGAACAATTCTGGCGCATCCGCGAATCTCTGTCGGAAGCGGAACGTTCGCTTGGTCCGGCGCTGCAATTCGACATCAGCGTACCGGTCGCATCCATGCCCGCCTTCATGATCGATGTGGCACAAGCGGCAGAGCGGCAATTTCCCGGCACGACCGCCAGCAGCTTTGGTCATCTGGGCGATGGTAATGTCCATTTCCACGTTCGCGCCCCTGCAGGAACCGACGGCCCGCCATGGATCGCGCAAAGCGGCCCGGTGATCAGCGCCTATATTCATGATCGGGTCGTGGCGGTTGGGGGATCGATTTCGGCTGAACATGGCATTGGTCAGATGAAACGCGCCGAACTGGGCCGCCTCGCCTCCCCTGCGCAAATCCATGCGCTACGGGCGATCAAGGCCGCGTTCGACCCCAACGGCATCATGAATCCGGGAAAGCTGATCCCCCTTGCGTCGGAAGCATGAGGCAATTACTGCGCAAACCACATATTTCGCGGCAACATTGTACAAATGGCCCGCACGCTCAGGAGAATGATCATGGCCAGCGCGCCTCAAGCCAATAGTCTGCCGATATTCTATAACGACCTTGTTCCGCTCAGCAGCAACGAACATGGTGCTTGGCGGACGAGGCAGGTCGATTCGGCCCCGCATCTTGCCAAACAACATGCCGTACCGCTGACCATTGATGAATTCGTGCAGGCCCAGCGCTTTCTGCCCATCATATTTTCCGCAGGGGAGAACCCGGTGCCACTGGCGCTGATGGGTCTGAACGAGGGTGTCAACACTTTCACCGACGACGATGGCAAGCTGCGTGGGCCGACCTATGTTCCCGCTTATGTTCGCCGTTATCCCTTTATGCTGGCGAAACTGCGCCCGGACACGGATGAACTGTCGCTGTGCTTCGATCCGACATCGGACGTTATCGGCGCTCATGATGAGGGCGACGCGCTGTTCGAAGATGGCAAGCCTTCGCAAATGACACAGAACATTCTGGGCTTTTGCGAGCAATTCGAACAGGCCGCCCAACGTACATCGCAATTCATGGACGAACTCAAATCGCTCGACCTGCTGATGGATGGCGAAGTGGCGATTCAGGTCCCAGGCAATGACAAGCCCTTCGTCTATCGTGGCTTCCAGATGGTGAATGAGGAAAAGCTGCGTGACATGCGTGGCGACCAACTCCGCAAGATCAACCAGAACGGCATGTTGCCCCTGATCCACGCCCATCTTTTCTCGTTGCAACTGATGCGGGACCTGTTTTCGCATCAGATCGAGCAGGGCAAGATGCCCAACGCACCTGCGCCGCAGGTTCCCGAAACCGCGAATTTGAGCGCCTGACAACGGCCTCCAATACTGGTTGGTACGATTTTTTTGCCTAAAATGCTTTCGGTGCTTGAAACCCGGCCGGTACTACCCTAATTTACAGTCATGCAGTTGCTCGTCCCCCTTTCGGGTAGCTGCATGGATGCCCCCCCCTTTGGAGGCATCTCCTCCCTGAACCTTGGCCACCCCATGCTTGCATGGGGTGGTATTTTTCATGGACCAAGTCAGCACTTACATTTCGGCCTGGGGCTGCGTTTTGGCGCGGTTGTGACGAATTCAGGCGGAGTAAGCTTGCCATTCGCATCGGCATCGGCACCCGCAAACCTGTCGGATGTCTTCACAGCCCATTCCTCGAACGACAGCAAATTATTGCTGTCCGTGTCGAGCTTGCGAAATTCCTTTGTGCGACTCGACAACATTTCGGTCCGGGTGATGATCCCGTCCCTGTTCGCATCGTAGCGGGAAAAACGCTTTTGTTCGCGCGTTTGCGATGTAGCGCTGGCGGGCATTGGCGGCGGCGCGCCGACCTGACCCGGTGCGGCGACCGGAAGCTCTTGCGCCCCCACAACAACTGGCGGAGGCGCAGCCGGAATGATCAGATCATCGCTTTGCGCGCGACTTTGCCACCAGAACAGGCCCGCACCCGTAAAGAGCAACGCCGAAGCCGCACCCGCCAGAAACCGCCCCATCGCCATCACGCCTTCCCTTTCCTCCAGAGACCCAGCCACAACAGGTGCCCATATTGCCGCCAGCTCATCCGTGCCGGAGCCGTGCGATTGCCCCTCACATCCCGCCGGACCAGCCCCACAAGCATTTGCAGCGGCGCAAGCACGTCAGGCCATCCCCGCACCGGCACATCGGCAAGACATTCCTGCGCCATCGCGATAGACCGCATCGCCGTGTCGCCATCACTCACATGCCCGGACAAATCCCACAACGCCCAACCCATGCCCGCCTGCGACAGCCAGGGTGGACATAGGCCCGCAAGCTGCCCCATCGTCCGAAACAGTCCGCCGCCGCGATGTTCGGCAAAACGGACAAGCTGACGGTCGCTCAACGGCAGCGGCTCCAGAAGGACCTCCCACCCCTCGATCGCCTCCAGCAATCCGGCGGCGCCCGCATCGGGCAGCACCCTCGCACGCAAAGCATCCATCAGGGGATCGCCAACGCCCGACGCCTCTTTCTCGCCCGAAAGCGCTTCACGCCACCACGCAAAGCGGATTTGCCCGATCATCGGTTCCTGGGTCGAACGCACGATTTCCGCCATCCGCGCATCGAACGCCCACAATATCTGCTGTCCTTCCCGCATATTTTTGGGGGCGTAGGCGATCAGAAGACGCTGCAAGGGTAGAATTTCTATAATGATGTCAGTCACCTGCCGGAAAATCCCGCAATCTGCAAAGAGGAAATAATTAACGCGCTGTTATCCATAAGCATACGCCACCAGCTAACCATTCGCAGTGCATAAGGAAAGCGGGACTATGCCCTGGGTGGGGGCAATACGCGCATCGCGCATGGGATTGAGGCAGTCTATGACCAAGGGCTCGGGGGTTTCAAAGCAGATTCCGGCAAAGGGATTTCTGGCGCGCCTGCTGCGAAATCAGGCAGGCAATACACTGGCTCTGGTGGCAGCGGCGATTTTCCCAATGCTGGGATTGATCGGCGGCGGCATCGACATGAGCCGCATGTATCTCGTCAAGGCGCGGCTGCAACAGGCTTGCGATGCCGGCGCTCTGGCGGGCCGCAAGCAGATGGGCGGCGGTTCCTGGTCGGCCAGCAGCAACAAGGCCAACACCAACGCCGTCAATATGTTCAACGCCAATTTCCAGACCGGCTCCTACGGCACCACCGGTGGCACGCCCGCCTTTGTCGAGAGCTCGGGCAAGGTTACAGGCACCGTGTCGGCGCAGGTGCCGATGACGGTGATGAAGATATTCGGCCAGGGCACGCGGACGATCAACGTCACCTGCGATGCGGAAATGCGCATTCCGAATACCGACGTCATGTTCGTGCTCGACACGACCGGATCCATGGAGGATTGCCCGGACGGTTCCACTTGCAATGGCAACTCGAGTTCAAAGATCGCTGGTCTAAGGACGGCCGTGAAATGCTTCTATGAGGCCCTTGCCAAAATCGACATCGACAATGTGAACTGCGGCAGCACGCCTGGCGGCGGCAACAGCGCGAGCGTACAGTTGCGGTTCGGCTTCGTTCCCTATGCGACCAGCGTCAACGTCGGCGGATTACTGCCCAACGACTATCTTGCCGACAATTGGAATTACCAGTCGCGCGAGGCTTCCGTTAGCACCGTTTATGCATGGACGGCGGGAACGGAAAGCGCGATCACTTGGGGAAGCTGGAGCCCGACAACTACGCCATCGTCTTACCAGAACACGACGAATTATAACTCTTTCAGTGCCCTCGGCACCAGCGGCAGCGTTACCGTGGGCGGCGTAAGCAAGCCATACAAGGCAACGCCTGCCACAAGCGGCAACTGCGCATCGACCTACAATAATTATTCGGGCGGCAATCTTACTGGCGTTAATGAAAGCTCATCGCTCGGCTCAGTCAATGCAACACCGGTCGCTCCGGTTCATCCAGCCGCGACGCAAACTATCAACAACAGCCAGAACGACACCGTATCTGTAACCGGCTATCGGTATCGCTGGTTTAAACAGAGTGGCACAAACGCCTGCTGGCTTGAGCGCGCCACAGCACAGAGTACCTATACCAAAAACCGGACGGGTCCATCCACCAAACTGCTCACGTGGTCACAACATCAAAGGATTGACAGCTGGACCTATAAGCAGAGATCTCTGTCCGTGTCCGGCCTGAAGGCTGGCGGATCGAGCTGGAATAGTTCGGTTTCGCTGCCTATTGGGGAGCAGAACCTTTCTGTCACCCTGTCGGGATCGACGACCAGCAGCACCATAAGAATTCCGACCGATACCTCCGTAACATGGAACGGCTGCATTGAAGAGCGGCAAACCTGGCGGAACACGGACGGCGATCCGTCGGACGATTACGATCCGATCCCGTCGTCCGCTTTCGACCTCGACATCGACATGGTGCCTACGACCAGCGATCCGGCGACGCAGTGGGGACCGTCCCTTTCTGACGCCGTGTGGGGACGCGAGACGTCCGGCGGCAGCAAATCCTATGCCAACGTCACCACCACCAGCAGCACCATGAATCGCAACTGGAGCTATAATTGCCCGACGGCCGCAAGCAGACTCCTGGAATATGGGACGTCTGCCGCATTCCGTAACTACGTTGATGGACTTTCCACAGGTGGCAACACCTATCACGACATTGGCCTAGTCTGGGGTGCGCGCCTGATCTCGCCCACCGGCCTGTTCGCAAGCGACAACGCCTTCACACCCGAAGGCGGTCAAATCGAACGTCATGTGATCTTCATGACCGACGGCGATACCATGACGAGCACCACCAACCTGGCGGCCTATGGACTGTCATGGTGGGATCGCAGGCAAACGAACACTGCCTCCGCGCCCACCACCGCCCTGCTGGACGACACGGTCAATGCAAGAACAGAGGCCTTGTGTACAGCCGTCAAGAACATGAACCTCACCTTGTGGGTCATTTCCTTCGGCAGCGGCGTAAGTTCTTCGGCCCAGACGCGCCTTCAGAACTGCGCTTCGCCCGGCCGCTTTTATTCGGCAGCGAACAGCGCCACCCTGATCGCCAATTTCCAGTCCATCGCTAATGAAATCTCGCAACTGAGGCTAACCAAATGATGTGCGCGCCAGCAATCCTCCGTAATATTAGCAGCGACCGTCGCGGCATAGCGGCCACCGAGTTCGGGCTGATCGCACCAGTGTTCATATTGTTGCTGATGGGTTCGCTCGACATGGGCCACACACTCTACATGCAAAGCGTGCTGCAAGGCGTCGTGCAAAAAACGGCGCGCGACGCCACGCTGGAATCGGGTAGCGAAACCGCCAAGCAGGCGGAACTCGACGCCATGGTGACGACGAATGTGCGCAATCTTGCGTCCAACGCGACCGTCACCATCAGCCGCCGCTATTTTAAGGATTTTACCAAGGCCGCGCAGTCGGTGGCCGAACCCTTCACCGACACCAATGGCAATAGCAATTGCGATGCGGGCGAACCCTATCAGGCCAACAACAACAACAGCACCTGGGACGAGGACGGCGGCGACGGCGGCCAGGGCGGCGCGAAAGACAGCGTGATCTACACCGCCGACATAAGCTATCCGCGCCTGTTCCCGATGAATGGGCTGCTGGGCCTGTCCGAAACCGCCGAGGTCGAGGCGATCACCGTGCTGGCGAACCAACCCTATGGCGAGCAGGAGCAATATAGCGCTGCGACATTAAGGAACTGCGCATGACCGCCGCCACCATCCTTTCCCGATGGAATAGGTTCCGTACGGCCTTGCGCGTTGACTGCAGCGGCATGGCGCTCGTCGAGTTTGCATTATGCCTGCCGTTTGTCATCACCTTTGCGATGACGGGGACCGAGCTAACCAATTTCACCACCACCAAGATGCGCATGAGTCAGATTGCGCTGCACGTCGCCGACAACGCCTCGCGCATCGGCACCGGAACCTTGCTGTCCAGCAAGCAGATCAGCGAGGCGCAAATCAACGACCTGCTCATTGGCGCTGGATTGCAGGCCAGCCAGCTTAATCTGTACGCCAATGGGCGAGTCATCGTTTCCAGCCTGGAGCCGGTCGCCAATCCCAACACCACCAGCAGGTTCAAAATCCGCTGGCAGCGGTGCAGCGGGTCAAAGGTCTGGCCGTCCAGCTATGGCGTCCAGGGCGACACCGACCTTAGCGGCATTACAGCGAACGGCCAGCAGATCACCGCGCCAGACGACGGCGCAGTGATGTTCGTGGAGGTCGCCTATAGCTATCAGCCGCTGATCTCATCAGCCTTCGTCCCCAGGACCCAGATCGTCGAAATTGCCGCAATGACCGTCCGCGACGCCCGCGACATGGCCGGCCCAAGCGGAGGGGTCGGGATTTACAACACCGAAAGCGTTACCGCCTCCACCTGCACCTGACCAGTGTAGCCGTCAATGGAGGCTATTGGGGTCGTTTCTGCCATTCAACCGTTTGGTTCGAGTAGCCTTCGAGCGTAGTCGAGAAGGCGTATCGAGAACCCCTGCGCCGCAGAATTTCTCGACTTCGGTTCTCGGCAAGCTCGAACCTGCGCTCGAAACAAACGGGAAAGAGTGCGGTCAATCCGACCGAACGCAGCCCAAA
>JAENVZ010000035.1 GCA_016650315.1 Alphaproteobacteria bacterium
ATGGCGACGTCACTACAACACGGTCAGGCCACACAGCGCCCTGGGTTACCGCCCACCGGCACCCGAAACTATCATCCCAATGGACCAAACGCCCATCATGCACTAACATTCAACCCGGACCACTCAGTGGGGGCTCACCACCTCGCGTCCTTGCTGCAGCTGTCTGCTCATCGTGGCAGAGCTGACATTAAACTATAGTTTTCGCGGAGCTACATTTGTCCGCTGGGTACCTCTGGCCCGCCTATTTGAGGCTATTCTATGCGCCCCAGGCACGCTTACATTCGCGGCCTATATGGTCTGTCGGACCATAGGCATGGGCCAGGTTTCTGCAATGATTCCGCGCTTCCTGAGAGCCTGATTGAGACACTGCGCGGCGGATACTTGACCGGAGCAGGCCCCCGCAAAGATTATCGAGATTTCCGTCAGGGCAATAGTGGTCGCGCGATAGGGGGACGACATCCCGACATCTGCTGCATTGTTTTGCAATACTGAGCCAGCCGCGTTCCGGAATGTCGCCTGCCGCCAAGTGGTTGAAGTCGACGCTGCTTTTTTGGGTGGATCATGTTACTCGTCCGTTTGGGCACGTGATGCCGCTCCAATACTAACAGCGCGTCGCCAGATCGGTTTCAGCGCCTCAAGCACGAGTAACACAGCCAGGCCGGCCAGCGGCGGGACAGATAGAAACTTTGGATCCAATGCCGCAAAACCGAAGATCGTGCGCGCAGGTTGCCAAAAAAGCGTGACCGCCAGCAAGCAGGCCACGACGGGCAGTACCACCGCCAGCGCGCGATTAGGCCGCTGGATAGCCGTGACGATGGAGGACGAAAGTGAGCGGTCCACAAAGATCAACGCGACGATTCCCAGCACCAATGACGCGAAGGTCAGCCCGCGCACCTGATCGGCCTGCAACCCGCATCCGGGGGTTAACGTGAAGATCGTGGCGGTTACGACCAGAACCAACCCCCCTTGCAACAGACTCCACATGATTGTCGGACCGGAAAACAGCGGCTCGGCTGGCGGGCGCGGCGGGCGTTTCATCACGCCTTCCTCTTCGGTTTCGGCGTCGAACACGAGTGAGCAGACCGGGTCGATCACCATCTCTAGAAAGGCAATATGCATGGGGCCGAACAGTATCGGCATCCCGAACAGAAGCGGCATCAGCGCCAGCCCTGCAATCGGCACATGCACTGCCAGAATGAAACTCATCGCCTTTCGCAAGTTGTCGTAAATGCGTCGCCCCAACCGCACGGTGGTGACGATGGACCCAAAATCATCGTCCAGTAGCACGATGCTGGCTGCCTCACGCGCTACATCAGTGCCGCGTCCCCCCATTGCGACACCGATATCCGCAGCCTTCAAAGAAGGCGCGTCGTTGACCCCGTCGCCGGTCATAGCAACCACTGCGCCGGTGGCTTTTAACGCATTGACGATGCGAAGTTTCTGTTCCGGCATGATGCGGGCGAAGATGGTGACATCCTGCACTGCCGTTGCCAGATCCAGGTCTGACATCGTCTGAAGTTTGGTACCGTCGATCACCCGGCCGCCTTGCAGACCCGCCTGTGCCGCGATGGTCTGCGCGGTGGCCGGATAGTCGCCCGTGATCATGATCACTCGTATCCCCGCGCTGCGGCACAGCGCCACCGCTTGCGGCACCGAGGCACGCAAAGGATCGGCAAGGCCGACTAGGCCCAGAAACCGAAAGGCAAAATCCCGCTGGCTGTCGGGCAGATCGGCACCGGCAAAGGCGGCCTCGGCCACCCCCAGCACGCGCAACCCTGCCTTTGCCATTTGATCAACCTGCACTGTCAGCGCCGCACGGGCAGCGGCATCGAACCGGCATAGATCGGCTATAGCCTCGGGCGCGCCCTTGGCTGCGATCTGCCAAGTCTTATCCTCGGTGGCCAACCAGGCCTGCGACATCGCCAGGAGATCGGGCGCCAGGGCGTATGTTCGTATCAGTTTCCGGCCCGCGCCAGGCAGGGCTTCGCCCGCGTGCATATCGGTTTGCGCCAACGCATGAAAGGCCTTCTCCATCGGGTCGAACGGCTTAGGGGCTGAAGCCAACACCCCTGCCGCCGCAAGTTCACGAAACGTCTCCGGAAAGGATTTGTCGCTGATCCTGGCGGCCGTCCCGTCTGCCAGGCGCAATTCGGCAATCGTCATGCGGTTTTCGGTCAATGTGCCGGTCTTGTCGGTGCACAGCACACTTGCCGCCCCCAGCGTTTCAATCGCGGATGCCCGTCGCGTCAGCACCCGGACCTTGGAAATCCGCCACGCGCCCATTGCCATGAAGACTGCCAACACCATCGGAAATTCTTCGGGCAGCATCGACATGCCGACCGCAATGCCTGCGAGCACGCCTTCCAGCCAGCCACCGCGCAATAGACCATAAAGTACCACGACGGCCACGCTGACCGCCGCCCCCACGGCAGCAAACACGATGACCAGCTTGCGCATCTGGCGTTGCAGATGCGGCGTCTCGATTTCCAGCTTGGAAAGGGAGGCACCGATCTTGCCGATCTCGCTGGCGGTCCCGGTCGCCGTGACCTCGGCAATGGCCGAC
>JAENVZ010000036.1 GCA_016650315.1 Alphaproteobacteria bacterium
GTTCGCCGCCGACCAGGCATGTACATTGGCGGCACAGACGAGCGGGCGCTGCATCACCTCGCCTCAGAAGTCCTCGATAATGCAATGGACGAAGCCGTAGCGGGGCATGCCAGTCGAATCGAAGTGACGCTCGAACCCGGCAATCGCCTTACTATCACAGACAATGGTCGGGGAATCCCGGTTGATCCGCATCCCAAATTTCCAGGAAAATCGGCGCTGGAGGTTATCATGACCACGCTGCATTCGGGCGGCAAGTTTTCAGACAAAGCCTATGCGACATCAGGCGGCCTGCATGGTGTAGGTATCAGCGTCGTCAACGCGCTATCCAATGATACGGTCGTCGAGGTTGCTCGCAACAAGGAATTGTTCCGACAGCGTTTCTCACGCGGCCTTGCGCTTGGTCCGCTGGAAAAGGTAGGCGCAGCGCCTAATCGACGCGGTACGCTGGTCGCCTTTACGCCCGACCCCGACATTTTCGGCGAAGGCGCCAAGTTCAAACCCGCCCGGCTCTATCGCCTTGCGCGATCAAAGGCCTATCTGTTCGCGGGTGTCGAAATTCGATGGAAATGCGCATCCGAACTCATCATCGACGAAACGCCGGCAGAAGCCGTGTTCCAGTTTCCCGGCGGCCTTTCGGATCATTTGCGCGAACAGGTCGGCGACCGCGAATGCGCGACCGCGAATTTTTTCGACGGACGCCAGGACTTTCCCGACGGCGCGGGACGGGTGGAATGGGCCGTGGCCTGGCCCCTATGGTCCGACGGCAGTTATAGCTGGTACTGCAACACCATTCCAACGCCCGATGGCGGAACGCATGAAGCGGGTCTTCGCACCGCCATCACCAAGGGTATCCGCGCCTTTGGCGATCTGGCAGGGCAAAAACGTGCCGCACAAATCCAGGCCGAAGACATCATGTCCGCCTGTGAAGTCATGCTATCGGTCTTTATCCGCGACCCGCAGTTTCAGAGCCAGACCAAGGATCGCCTGACCAGCCCGGAAGCGGCGAGGATGGTCGAAAACGCCGTGCGTGATCATTTCGACCATTTCCTGTCCGACAATATGGAGCGTGGGAAGGCACTGCTTGCCTTTGTGCTCGACCGGATGGACGAACGGTTGAAGCGTAAGGCCGAGCGCGAGGTCAAGCGCAAGACAGCCACCTCTGCACGCAAGTTGCGCCTGCCCGGCAAACTGACCGATTGCTCGACCGATGATCCAAAAGGCACAGAGATTTTTATCGTGGAGGGTGACAGCGCAGGTGGATCGGCAAAGCAAGCGCGCGATCGCAAGACGCAGGCGATCCTGCCGATTCGCGGTAAGATATTGAACGTTGCATCTGCCAACAGCGCCAAAATTTTTGCGAATCAGGAAATCGCAGATCTGGTGCAGGCGCTGGGATGCGGCACGCGCAAGGACTGCAATCCCGATCATCTGCGCTATGAGCGCATTGTCATCATGACCGATGCCGACGTTGACGGCGCGCATATTGCGACGCTGCTCATGACCTTTTTCTTTCAGGAAATGCCGGAACTTGTGCGGCGCGGTCATCTCTATCTGGCACAGCCACCGCTTTACCGGCTCGTATCCGGCGCAAAGAGCATCTACGCACGCGACGATGCGCATCGCGCCGAACTGGAAGCCAGCGAATTCAAGGGCAAGAAGGTCGAGGTCAACCGCTTCAAGGGGCTGGGCGAGATGAACCCGATGCAATTGCGCGAAACTACCATGGACCCAAAAACGCGGAGCATGATCCGCATTACCCTGCCACAGGAATATGAAGAGCGGGCGGGTGTACGCGATCTGGTCGAACGGTTGATGGGGAAAAATCCCGAACACCGTTTTGCCTTCATTCAGGAAAATGCTGCAAGCGTCGATGAAGAGATCATTGACGCTTGAAACTCGCTGCTCGAAACACAGTTTCTGATGGCGGGGCGAACAGATTCAATCTGTCATTCGGTTATATAAGGTAATGGAGATGTCTAGATGAAAACGCATTTGTTGTTCGGCGCGTCAGTTTTCTTTTTGGTCGCTTGCGGGTCAAAGCCGGAACAATCAGTGCAGGATAATAGCGCGATTGCGTCGGAAAACACTGTAACAATCGAAAATGCTGCAACCGAGAATGCAGTTGCGGAAACAGAGACTGTGTCGGCTCCTGCACCTACGCCCGTCGACAAAGCTCTTGCGGTCAAAATAGCGAAGGCCGAACCAGCGCCAACCGCTTCAGCGGAAAAACCGGCCGTCTTTGTACAATGTGCTATTTGCCACAAGGTTGATGAAAGCGGCATAAACGGTATCGGCCCAAATCTGCATGGTGTTTATGGCGAAAAGGCCGGATCAGCTGCAGGTTATACCTTTTCTCCAGCTATGAAAGCCTGGGGTGCTACACTTAATGATGTTAATCTTGATGCGTTTATTGAAAACCCCCGCGGGACAGTGCCAGGCACCAAAATGGCTTTTGCAGGACTAAAGGACGCAGCCAAGCGCAAGGTGATTATAGACTGGCTGAAAACGCAGAAATAAGGATTTAAGCTCAGGACCTGAAGGAATTACTCCGCCACCAATGCCTCTACCAGTGCCTTGACTTTCTTTTGCCGCCATTGCGGCAGGGGAGCGATCAACCAATAACCACGCGATACTTCCTGCGTGTCACCCACTTGCCGAACGCGCCCGTCCACCAAATCCTTTTCAGCCAGAAGCAGCGGCACGGACGCATGGCCAAAACCATTGGCTGCCGCCTCGATGGCAAGGCCCGCATCGGCCACGCGCATGATTGCCGCGCCGTCTTCAGCAGGGCCGCCGGGCCAATGAATTTTGTGTTGCGGCCCGCCATTGGGCGCTTCCACGGTAACAAAGACGGCCTCGCCCAATCGCAGGCCTTCATGTTCCCCCGGACCATCGGTCAACCAGATCGCCAGATCCAGATTGGCCTCCGTAAAATCCAGTGGTTCATCGGCAGCCACCATTGCAAAACGCAGTTCGGCATCACCCGCCGCATATCTTGCCAGACGTGGGTTCAGCCATTTCGCGGTAAAATCGCGTGGCGCTGCAATCGTCAGCGATTTGGATGTCTGCCCGGCCTGCATAGCGCGCACGGCCTCTTCGAACTCAAGAAAACCCGATCGCAGCGCCTCAAGACCCGCTTCCGTCTCCGGTGTCAGCTCCAGCCCTTTGGGCGTGCGGCGGAACAGAACGACGCCCAGCATGTCCTCCAGCGCGCGAATCTGTTGTCCCACCGCAGCGGGCGTCACCGCCAGCTCGTCGGCGGCGCGCGTGAAGCTGAGATGACGGGCCGCAGCATCCAGCACCCGCAATCCGTTCAGCGGCAAATGCGTCCGCTTCATTCTGCCACCGCAGGGGCTATCAGCGAAAAGCGGGGAATGTCGGCATCAAAAGCATGTCCGCTCGCCAACAGCATATGATAGCTGCCCTCCATTGCGCCAGTGGGCGTTGCAAGCGGACAACCCGATACATAATCATAGGAAGCATCCGGCTGAATCACCGGCTGTTCACCAACCACGCCTTCACCTTCAACCCGGTGCTGGACGCCGCGCCCATCGGTGATGATCCAGCGGCGTGTCAGCAATTGCACGGGTTCACTGCCGCCATTTTCGATGCGAATGTGATAGGCCCAGAACCAGCGCCCCCGATCCGGCTCCGACTGTTCGGGCAGGAAACTGACAGAAACCCGGATAGTGACATCGCGGGTCGTCTGATTGAAGGGGAAAAGCGCTAACACGGTCATGAGACTCGCCTATCTGCCAATGGCCGTCAATGCCTGATCCAGATCGTCGATCAAGTCTCGCGGATCTTCCAGTCCCACATTGATGCGCAGCATATCTTCGGTAATGCCAATTTCCAGCCGCGCCGCTTCGGCCATGCCGTAATGCGTGGTCGATGCCGGGTGCGTCATCAACGACCGGCTGTCGCCGATATTGTTGCTGATGTCGATCAGGTTGAGTGCATTCAAAAGTCCATGCGCTTCCTTGCGTCCGCCACCAACATAGAGCGAGAAGATGGGGCCGCACGCATCCATTTGACTCATGGCCAGATTATGCTGTGGATGGCTGGGAAGACCGGGATGCAGGATCTTTTCGACCCGTCCTTCCAGGAACTCGCCCACGATCAGCGCGTTCTCGCTCTGCCGCCGGATGCGCAGGTCGAGCGTCTCCAACCCTTTCAGCACCACCCATGCGTTAAAGGCGGACAGCGTCGGTCCGGTATTGCGGTGAAAGGGCAGCAGCGTGTTGACGATGAATTCCTGCGTGCCGCAAATCGCGCCTGCCAATACCCTGCCCTGCCCATCCATCATCTTGGTGGCGCTATAGGCAACGACATCTGCACCGAACTCCATCGGTCGCTGTAATGCCGGCGTAGCAAAGGCATTGTCGACGACCGACACAATGCCACGTTCCCGGGCGAGACCGCAAACAGCCTTCAGATCAACGATATCCATCGTAGGATTGGCAGGGGTTTCGAAGAAAAAGACCTTGGTATTTGAACGGATAGCGGCTTTCCATGCATCAATGTCGCGCGCGTCCACTACGGTCGTTTCGATGCCGAATTTAGGCAGCAACGTGTCGGTCAGCCAGCGGCATGAACCAAAAAGCGCCCGCCCGCCGACGACATGATCCCCGGCCTGCAACTGACATAGAAGCGCCGCCGTCATGGCTGCCATGCCGCTCGCCGTGCAGCGTGCGGCCTCTGCACCCTCCATCAGGGCGATACGCTGTTCCAGCATCTCGACCGTGGGGTTCTGGAGGCGGCTGTAGGTCATGCCCTGCTGCGCGCCCGCGAACCGCTCTGCGGCATCCTCGGCGCAGTCATAGGCATAGCCGGATGTCAGGAAAAGCGCTTCTGACGTCTCCCCCCATTCGCTGCGCGCCGTACCACCGCGAATGGCCTGAGTCGCTGGCCGCCAGGTAGATGTTATACTGCGATCCTGACCAGTTTTTCTTTTCACCGCAATTCCTTAATCGGTTTTCTTACAATACAGATAGAACGGCATCACCCATTTCGGTCGTTGTCATGGAACCGCCAATATCTGCACTTCGCGCGCCATTTGCCAGCGCCATCGCAACGGCCGCTTCAATCCGGTCAGCCGTCTGCGCAAGGCCCAATGAATAGCGCAGCATCATCGCAGCGGACAATATGGTCGCCAGCGGATTGGCCTTGCCCTGCCCGGCAATGTCCGGCGCGCTGCCGTGAATGGGTTCATACAGCCCCTTGCCATTAGCATCGAGCGACGCCGACGCCAGTAACCCGATTGACCCGACACACATGCTTGCCTGATCCGAAAGAATATCCCCGAACAGATTGCCGGTAACGATCACATCGAACTGCCCCGGATTGCGTACCAACTGCATTGCGGCATTATCGACATACATATGGTTGAGTGCGACATCGGGATAGTCTTTCGACACCTCAACCACCACATCGCGCCATAGCTGCGATGTTTCCAGTACATTGGCCTTGTCGACAGAACACAGCTTGCCCCGGCGCGCCTGTGCAGTGCGGAAGGCGCTGTGCGCGATGCGCGACACCTCCGCCTCATTATAGGACATGATGTCATAGCCTTCACGCAGGCCCTCTGGCGTTTTGCGCATGCCCTTTTCGCCGAAATAAACGTCCCCGTTCAATTCGCGCACGATCATCAGGTCGATGGCGCCCGCTACCTCTGGCCGCAGCGCCGATGCATCCGCCAGTTCAGGGAACATCTTTGCAGGCCGCAGGTTTGCAAATAGCGCCAGTTCCTTGCGCAGACCAAGAATGGCCTGTTCGGGACGCAAAGACCGCTCCAGCGAGTCGCAATCAGGATCACCCACTGCGCCGAACAAAATCGCGTCGGCACGCTTTGCAAGGTCCAGCGTTTCGGATGGCAGGGGGTGGCCTTTGGCCTTGTATGCAGCGCCTCCAACGAGCGCCTCCTCATAAGTCAGGCCAAGGGGGCCCAGCGCATCCAGCACCCGCCGTGCCTGGACGATCACCTCCGGCCCAATTCCATCCCCCGGAAGCAGCGCAATCAACATTCCCTACAACTCCAATATCTGTTTGAATGGCCAATGCCGCAGCCCACATCATCACGCAACCGCTCTTTTCAGCCTTTCCACCAGCCTTCCGCGGGCCGCCAGCACTTCAGCCCGCCGTTCAGTCAGGACGGATCGCTCCAGAAAATGACCCGTGAGCGCCAAACCATCCAATATATCCGTCCATTCCGCCATGCCGCCCATTGTCAGGAAACCGGGAAGCCTGAGCAACTGTTGTTCATATCCTCTGCTGGCATCCGCACTTACCCCCGCTCCGCTTTTGGGGCTGACATAGCAGAGCGCCACATTCTCGCCTGTCACGGCGCAACGGTTCAAATCCAGCCCAAAGCCAAGCTCCGTCAGCATCAGCAGCTCATAGCGCACCAGCGCCACCGCCCAACCCCGCGCTGCCGGAGCGGCCTCGATCGCGCCCAGCACGCCGTCCAGCGCTTCGTAAAGCGCTGGATAGCTTTGCTCCTCCGGCAATCCGGCTGCCGTCAGCGCGCAGCACCATTCAATCGCCGCTGCGGGCAACGGTTCGCTCAAAAGCGGCCCCCGGCTATGTTCCAGTTCGACCGTCAGGCTGGCAAGCTGTTCCCCCGTCCGAGCGCGAAACTCTGCCTGCACCAGATTGGCCGACATCAATACGGGGCGGAGCCGTGTCGATCGCCCCCCGCGCACATAGCCAGCCATCAGCCCGTGTTCCGGCGTCATGAGCCGCGCAATAACGCCATGCTCGCCATGATGGCGGATGGCGCAGATGATGGCGGGGGTCGTGATGTGGGTCATTGAACCGCCTCACATCCGTTCGTGTCGAGCGAAGTCGAGACACGTTGTGCGGGCGTCCCTCGACTACGCTCGGGACGAACGGAAAGGGAGCGCCGTTCTTCACCCATGAAAATAATCATAGACCGTCTGCGCCACCGCCTTCGACACCCCTGGTGTGCGCTGCAAATCCGTTAGCCCCGCATCCTTTACCGCCCGCGCCGTGCCAAAATGCATCAGCAGCGCTTTTTTCCGCGCGGGGCCAATGCCGGGTACATCGTCCAGTGAGCTGGTTGCAATCGCCTTGCTCCGCTTTGTCCTGTGCGCACCAATGGCAAAACGATGGGCCTCATCACGCAACCTCTGAAGGTAAAACAGCACGGGATCGTTCACCGGCAGGGTCAGTTCCCGCCCATCGGCCAAGTGAAACACCTCTCTCCCAGCATTGCGGTCCGGCCCCTTGGCGACCCCGACCAGCGCGACATCCTCAATCCCCATTCCCTCCAATACACCGCGCACCGCGTTCAACTGACCGCGTCCGCCATCGATCAGCACCAGATCGGGCCAATCGCCCTTGGCCCGCTCTGGGTCCTCCTTCTGCGCGCGGGCGAAGCGCCGCTCCAGCACTTCACGCATCATTGCGAAATCATCGCCCGGTGCAGTCTCTGCCCTTTTGATGTTGAACTTGCGATAGGCGTTCTTGCGGAATCCCTCCGGCCCCGCGACCACCATTGCGCCTAACGCATGGGCACCCTGTATATGGCTGTTATCGTAGGTTTCTATCCGCTCTGGCGGCCCATCCAGCCCAAAAATGTCGGCCATATCGCGCAGTATCTTGCCCTGCGTTGTCGTTTCGGCCAAGCGCCGGTCCAACGCTTCGACCGCATTACGCTGGGCCTGCCCAATCAACTTCATTCTGTCACCGCGTTGGGGCACCTCAATCCGCACCTTTGAACCGATCCGCTTGGAAAGCGCCTCTGTCAGCAATGCCCCCTGCATCGGTGGGCGGTCAGCGAGGATCAGCCTGGGCGCGGGCACTTCCTCATAAAATTGCGCCATGAAGTTGGTCAGCACTTCATCCTCGGGCACATCGACTGTATGAATGGGGAAAAAGCTGCGATGCCCCCAATTCTGGCCACCGCGAATGAAAAATGCCTGTATGCAGATCGCCCCCGCCTTGCTGGCGAGCGCAAAGATATCGGCATCGCCCAGCCCTTCGGCATTGATCGCCTGCGATCCCTGAATGAAGGTAAGCGCCTTCAGCCGATCCCGGTAAACCGCGGCCATCTCGAAATCCATGGCGTCCGACGCCGCTTGCATGGCAATGCCTAGCTTGTGCTGCACCTTGGTCGATTTCCCGCCCAGAAAGTCCTGCGCATCGCCAACCAGTTCGGCATAGTCGGCTTCACTGATCCGGCCCACGCACGGTGCTGAGCACCGCTTGATCTGGTGCAGAAGACAAGGCCGCGAGCGATTGTTGAAGAAACTGTCGGTGCAACTTCGCAACAGGAACAGCTTTTGCAGCGCGTTCAGCGTTTGGTTGACCGCTCCTCCGCTGGCGAAGGGACCGTAATAGCGACCCTTGATATTTCGCGCCCCGCGATGCTTCTGGATGCGCGGAAAAGAGTGATCTTCGCGCAGCAGGATGAAGGGAAAACTTTTATCGTCACGCAGCAGCACATTATAGGGCGGACGGAAACGCTTGATGAACTGCGCCTCCAGCAGCAGCGCCTCGGCCTCGCTGTTGGTGGTCACGATGGTCATCGACCGCGTCTGCGCCACCATGCGTTGCAACCGCTTCGATAGCCGCTCGACCTGGACATAATTGTTGACGCGATGTTTCAACGCCCGCGCCTTGCCCACATACAGAACATCGCCGCGTGCATCCTGCATCCGGTACACCCCGGGCCGTGTCGGCAGGGTATTCAGCGTCTCTCGTATGGCCGCGACGCCAGCCTCCAGATCCGGCTGCCCCACACCGCGCAGGGTGTAAGCGGCCTTATCTTCGTTGAACCGGTCTGGGGATTGCGGGTCGGACATAAATGCAGATGTAGAAAGACCGGACTGGATTGCCCAGCCCGGTCTTCAAATTTCTATCAAGTCGCCCAGCGCGTCAATTTAATGCGCTCAGTCCCTTTATTGTACCATCAACCAGCGCCTTGTCGGCGGCGGCATCATGATGTTCGGCAATAAGTGTCGCAGCGGCGGTGCTGGCCGCTTTGGCAACCTTTGCCCGGACTTCGGCTACTGCAGCACGTTCGGCGGCAGCGATCTTGTCCTCAGCCATTTTTTTGCGGCGGAGGATCAGATTGCTTGCGTCTTCCTTCGCCTGAGCCACAATATGTTCCGCCTCTTCTTCTGCGCGGACACGCATGTCATCCGCTTCCTTGGCAGCAGCGGACATCTTGGCTTCATATTCCGCTTTCAGCGCTTCGGCTTCGGCACGCAATTGCGTCGCCTCATCAAGCTGCGCGCGTATGGCCGCAATCCGCTTGTCCAGTGAGCCGCCAATGGCGCCGGGAACCTTTTTCCAAAGCAAAATGCTTAGAAAAATAACCATGGCCAGGCTGACCCAGGCCGTCGCGTCCAACCCAAGAGCACTCGGATCGACATGATGTTCCGCTCCACCAGGTGCATGCGTGCCAGCATGAGGCACGGTCTCCGCCGATGCCGCATGTTCCAGATTTTGTTCTACCTGTTGCGAACCCGCGTCGAGATGTTCTGCTGCTTCAGCCATTGGCCAGTGCCGCCTTTACTGCCTTGCTGGCCGCGGCGGCGCTCGCCTTGGCCCCGGAAATCTTTGTGACCATATCTTGTGCCGCATCAGCCGCAATTCCCTCAATCTGGGTCAGAGCTGATGCCGTAGCTGCGGCGATTTCCGCTTCAGCCGCAGCGATTTTTTCGGCAATCTTTGCATCCGCATCGGCCAGTCGCTTTTCAGCCGCCTTTGCGGCCTTTTCCTTGGCGATATGGGTCACCTTTTGCGCAGCCGCACGATTTTCATCAGACTTTACTCGATACTCTTCCTCAATTTCATCAGCGCGGGCGGAAGCCGCCTTTGCCGCATCAAGGTCATCGGAAATCCTTTTATCGCGCGCCTCAACCGTCGATTCGATCTTTGGCAACATGCCAAGGCCGACGACGACAAAAACGAAACCAAACGTCAGCAGCAGCCAAAAGATCTGCGATGCGTAGGTTGCGGCGATCTGGGATATTTGTGGCATCGAATTCGTCCAGCAAAATGGTCAGCCGGGCAGCGAAAGCCACCCGGCAGGATATTCAATCCGTTATCGCTGCTTTACGCAACGAA
>JAENVZ010000037.1 GCA_016650315.1 Alphaproteobacteria bacterium
CCGTTGCGTCGTGGACCACGCCCCAATAGACCTTGCCACTCCCGCCCGCCGTTGGCGCAATCCGGTTTCTGAGCGCTTGCGGCGGTCGGAAGAAACTGCTCTTCATCCCCAGCGGCGCGAAAACATGGTCACGGCAATAAAGGTCAAGGGCCTGCCCCGAAACGCGATGAACGATTTCGCCCAGAATTTCGAAATTGATGTCGCTGTAGAGATAGGGCGTGCGGGGCTGTATGCGGGGCCGCTGCGCCAGAATCATCTTCATGGCGGTCCGGTGCCCGGTCCAGGACTTGCTCAGGTCGATGTCCGCGCGCAAGCCCGAATGATGGGTCAGGAGGTCGCTTATGGTGATCGCGCCGCCATCCACCTGTGTGAAGGCTGGCCAGTATCGGCTGACGGGCGCGGCAAGATCGATCTTGCCAGCCTCGGCCAGTTGCATGATGGCTGTCGTCGTCGCCACCACCTTCGTCAGGGAGGCAAGATCGAAGATCGTGTCCGCTGACATGGGCATGGGCATGGGCATGGGCGTTTTGCCCAACGTACGATGCCCGAAGACGCCGCGATAGAGCAGCGTGTCATGCGATCCGATCAGGATCACTGCGCCGGGAATATTGCCCACGGCAATTTCGTCCTCAGCAGCTTTGGCGATTGCCGCAAAATCTGCCTTGTCCGGAGCGCCCGCCTGCACGGGTTCAGCCAGCAATGCCATCGCTGCGGCCAGCATCAGGACAATGCGCCGGGCCAGCGCCATGTCAGCGCGGCCGGGCTGGGGGAAGGTCGCCGGGATCATAAGTACTTTTCGAATGCCATAACATCCAGCCACTTGCCCCGAACGCTTCGGCCGCTTCGACCTGAGCGGCTATTTCTGCGCGGCCGAATGGACGCCCGTCAAAATTATGGTCACGAAAAGCCTGCAGCCAAGGGCGGAAGCGGTCCGCTGACAAACCTGTTCGTTGCCGGGCCTTCTCCAGGCTAAGCCGCACGATCTGACCGGGCTGATCGAGCGGCATCGGCACTCCCTGCAAACCGTCCCTGAACGCGGACGGGTAAAGCATCAGGCAGATATAATCGACGCGCTGGGCGATGTCCTCCAGATTTTGCCCGATATTCGTATCGCCCACGTCCCAGCTGGCAAAGCCGAACACATCGGCCGACAGGAACACATTATAGGGGGTAAGCGCAGCGCGGGCGTCACTCAAAAAGGCGTTGATGCTCGCACGCCGATCGCCGCTATAGGCCGCGCCAAGCGGCATTTTACGAGTCGGGAACCGCACATAGTCGAACTGGATTTCATCAAATCCGGCACGGGCGGCCACAAGAGCGATCGCAATGTTATAGGCCCGGACGGCCTCGTTGTCGGGATTGGTCCAGCGCCATCCATCGCGGCCATGCAAGGGCAAACCGCGCATCGTCTTCAGCCCCAGAGCAGGTTGCCTGCGTGCAAGAGCATCGTCCTTGAAGACGGATATCCGGGCAATTGCGTACATATGTTGCTCGCGCATATGCTGCAAAACGCGCTTGAGCGTTTGGGCGCGTCTGGCCAGGTGCGCGGTGTCCTGAAGCTGGAAGGGATCATGGCCCATCAAGGCAAGTTCCCCAGATTCCGCCTTGACGTCGATCACCAGCGCATTGATCGAACTCGTGCGCTTCAATGCCAGGATGCGGTCAACCATATCGGGGTCGTCGAGCGCCGCAAGCGACAGGAAGACTGCGTGAGGTTCAATGGGTTCCAGCAGGATGACATGCCCTGTGTCATCATTGGCGGCGACCGTCCCCATACGGTGATAGCCCGGCGCGCGGACACGCAAATTGCCAGAGCCTTCACCAGAAAATATTCCTTGTTTGTCGGTGTGCACCAACCCCCCGGACAGAGTCACGGTGGCTCCGGCAACAGGGAGACCAGTGACGGCGTCGCGAACTTCACCCGACATGGCGTGGGCCGGCGAAGCAAGAAGAGCGAGAATCGGAACGATGATGCGCAACAGACAGGAATTCGACATGGCCTCAACCCACGCCGCAAGGCGCTTTCGTAGCGGCAACTAACATGATAACCGACGATCTATCAAGCGGGGTACAATGTTCGAAGGGGGGGCGCCATTCGTAACCGGTTCAGATTTTCGCTGATCCTGTCATTCATGCTGGTCATTGCCGTCATGCTTGGCTGGAATCCAAGACCGGCGATGGGTGGAGCGTTGGCGGCGGCTCCTGTTTTCACGACGCCGGTGCTGGACTCGCAGAACGCAGGACGCTGCGTGTTGCGCGACGGCGTATTCAGGAACGGGTCGCGTGCGGCAAACAAGATCGCGCTGACCTTTGACGCTTGTCCCACAAGCCACAAGCCTGCCTTTGCCGCCGATGTCGTGCAATTTCTGGAAACCATGCAGGTGCCAGCTACGTTCTTCGTGTCGGGAGAATGGGCCGACGCCAATCCCGAGGCGCTGGCCCGATTGAACGGCCAACCCTTTTTTCAAATCGCTCTTCACGGCTTTCATCATCCGCATCTGACCGACGCGACGCCCGAACAGATCCGGGCGGAGATCGAGGATGGTCGCGCCGCGCTGTTGCGGCATGGCATTCGTCCGGCCCCTTTCTTTCGGGCGCCCTATGGCGACAATCCGCCCGACCTGGCATCCGTTGCGCGGCAGAGCAGCGTGCTGGCGGTCATGGGTGATGGCGGACTGGGCGATCCCGATCCCAACCGGACCGCGCCAGTGATGGAACGCGACGCCATTCGCTGGCTTCAGGCCGGCAGCGTCATCATCCTGCACATCAATGGACGCGGCTATGCGACAGCCGATACCGTCGCCCATCTCGTGCCGCTGCTGCGCGCACGAGGCTATGAATTCGTTCGCATCAGCGATCTGGCCGGTTCATGCGACCCAACGGAATAACCATCGCTGCATGTGTCCTGCTCTCGGGCTGTGCCTCAGTACCGTCAGGCAGCCTGGCGACGACTGGGTGGCAGGGCATATGGTGCTGGGGTTCGCCCCGACGATCGTCGGAAACGCCCTTCCTGCAGATACAGCAGCAGGATAGTCAATGGGTCGTGAGGACCAAACATTATATGCATGGTCATTTCGAATCCCAAGTCCGCAATGTTCATATCGGGAAAAGGAAGCTCCGTTTTTCCTATTGGTATACGCCCCTCCAGCGGTGGGCGACGTGCGACTTCACTTTGTCCGGCGATACGATGGCTGGCCGGTGCGAAGCAGAAACCAGTGCGCAGACATGGGGAACGACGCCCAGCTATTTGTGGCGGGAAGGTGTCTTGACTCGTCCGGCACCTGTCACG
>JAENVZ010000038.1 GCA_016650315.1 Alphaproteobacteria bacterium
ATCGACGACTTCGCGCACCAATGTTTCGGGTGCCGATGCGCCTGCGGTGATGCCCAATGTGCGCACGCCCGTCATCCAGTCGGGATCAATGTCCACGGCGCGCTGGATCAAGCGGGCGGGGGTGCCTTCGCGTTCGGCGACTTCGACCAGACGCAGCGAATTGGAACTGTTGGGCGCGCCGATCACCAGCATCAGGTCGCAGGCCGATGCAATCGCCTTGACCGATGCCTGACGGTTGGATGTGGCATAGCAAATATCCTCACCCTTGGGCGCGATAATGGCTGGAAAACGCTGTTGCAGTGTCGCTACGATGGCCGCTGTGTCGTCGACCGACAATGTGGTCTGGGTCAGGAAGGCAAGATTTTCGGCATCCTCGGGCATGAAGGCCCTGGCGTCGCCCACCGTTTCGATCAATGTCATCGTGCCATCGGGCACCTGACCGAAGGTGCCGACCACTTCAGGATGACCCTTATGACCGATGAACAGGATATGGCGTCCGGCCTCTACCTGTCGTTCAGCCTGCCGGTGCACCTTCGACACCAGCGGGCAGGTCGCGTCGAGATAGGATAGTCCGCGCGCTTCTGCTTTGGCGGGTACGGATTTGGGCACGCCATGCGCGGAAAAAACTACGGGCACACCATCGGGAACCTTGTCCAGTTCCTCCACGAATATTGCGCCCTTGGCCTTCAGATTGTCGACCACATATTTGTTGTGAACGATTTCATGGCGGACATAGACGGGCGTCCCGTATTTTTCGATGGCGCGTTCGACGATAGTGATGGCGCGGTCAACGCCAGCGCAGAAACCACGCGGCGCCGCGATCAAAATGTTCAGGGAAGGGCGGTTGCTTTCGCAATGGGTCATGAAAAGTGCCTGTAGTCTGTTATGCGCGTGAACGAAAGCCGGTTCCTTTCGGTTGCGTGTCTCTTGCCGCGCGGATAAGAAGCCCGAACGCCTTTGCAAGGGATATAGTGTGTCAGTTCAAAAAGCCTTCATCGCCAGCATCGTCCTTTTGTCGCTTGGCGGCTGCGCCAAGGTTGGCGATATAGATGTCACCGGCGGCGTTATCGCCGCGCGTTCGGCATGCCCTATGGTCGCGATTCCCGATTATACCGGCGACATCACCCTGTTCAATCCACCCCAAAGCCGTGAGGCGCGGGCTATTGATGTGGTAGCCAATATAACCAATCTGCGTTCGACCTGTGATGACAGCGGCGCGCAAATCTATACCCAGGCGACGTTTGACGTGCTGGCGCGGCGCAATGATCCCAATGGTGCCCGTGATGTGACCTTGCCCTATTTCGCAACGGTCATGCGCGGCGGTACGGCCGTGGTGTCAAAGCGCGTCGGTCAGGTGACTGTGCATTTCGACGATGGCCAATATCGCGCAAGTGCAAGCGATACGGCGCAATCCTATGTCGACAAGGGACAGGCGACGCTGCCAGCGGATATACAGGAACGCATCACACGCGAGCGCAAGGCGGGCGATACCGATGCCGCGATCGATCCCATGGCTGATCCTGCGGTTCGCGCGGCGATGCAACGAACCAGTTTCGAGCTGCTCGTCGGGTTCAATCTGACCCAGGACCAGCTCAAATATAATGTGACGCGTTGATTTTCAGCGGCTAGGCGGCGCCCTTCTCTGTCGCCAGCCGGCAGATATAAAGGCCATGCTTTGACACTTTACGCCCGTTTCGCCGCGCATGTGAATGCGGCGCTCGATGCTCTTGAACTGGATGGTACATTGCCGTCCGGCCTGCCGCGCAAGTCCGTGGCGGTGGAACCGCCGCGCGATCCCGCGCATGGCGATCTGTCCACCAATGCCGCGATGGTGCTCGCCAAGGGTGCAAAGACCAATCCCCGCGCGCTGGCCGAAAAAATTATCGAAAAGCTGACCGCGCTTGGCGAGGTGGCGAGTGGGGAGATTGCGGGGCCGGGTTTCATCAACCTGCGTCTGACCGATTCCACCTGGCGGGCGGAACTCGCGGCCATCCATGCCGAGGGCGAGGATTATGGCCGTTCCGACATGGGCAGGGGCGCACGGGTCAATGTCGAATATGTTTCGGCCAATCCAACGGGACCCATGCATATGGGCCATTGCCGGGGCGCGGTGGTGGGTGATGCGCTGGCGACCCTGCTGGAATATGCCGGGTACAAGGTCACGCGCGAATATTATATCAACGATGCAGGCGGTCAGGTCGATGTGCTCGCCCGCTCCGCGCATGTGCGCTACCGTGAGGCGCTGGGCGAGGATGTCGGCGTGATTCCCGAGGGGCTGTACCCCGGCGACTATTTGAAACCCGTGGGCGAAAAACTGGCCGCCGAATATGGCCGCGCCTATGTGGCCGCGCCCGAGTCCGAATGGCTGACGCTGTTTCGCACGCAAGCGGTTACCGCAATGATGGACATGATTCGCGCGGATCTCGCCCTGCTCGGTATTCATCACGATGTTTTCTCATCTGAGGCGGAATTGCAGGCGGCAGGCAAGCCGCAAGCGGCCGAAGCGGAATTGCGCGCGCGGGACCTTGTCTATGACGGGATGCTGGAAGCGCCCAAGGGGGAGACACCGGAGGATTGGGAACCGGTCGAACTGCCGCTGTTTCGTTCGACGCAATTTGGCGACGATCAGGACCGGCCGATCAAGAAATCGAACGGAAGCTGGACCTATTTCGGCGCGGACCTCGCCTATCATTATCAAAAGGCGCAGTCCGCCGATCAGTTGATCGACATATGGGGCGCCGACCATGCCGGTACGGTCAAACGGATTCAGGCCGCTGTGCGCGCGCTGACCCATGACACGGTGCCTTTTGACGTCAAACTGGTGCAAATGGTCCGTCTGTTGCGCGATGGCGAGCCGGTCAAAATGTCGAAGCGGTCGGGAAATTTCGTGACCCTGGCCGATGTTGTCGAAGAAGTCGGCAAGGACGTTGTCCGCTTCACCATGCTGACGCGCAAGGCCGATGCGCAGATGGATTTCGATTTCGCCAAGGTGGTTGAGGCATCGAAGGACAATCCCGTTTTCTATGTCCAATATGCCCATGCCCGCATCTGTTCGCTGGAGCGCAAGGCGAAGGAGGCGGGTATGAATCTGTCGCCGCCTGAGCTGTCCCTGCTTGGGACAGAGGAGTTGGCGCTGATAAAATTGGCTTCGCAGTTTCCCAGGATTGTGGAATCTGCCGCGCAAAGCCATGAACCGCACCGTGTTGCTTTCTATCTGGGCGATCTGGCTGCGGCCTTTCATGCCTTCTGGAATATGGGCAATGATCGGCCTGAATTACGGATGGTGATTGTGGATGATGCAGCTACCACTTCGGCACGGCTTTTCCTGGCCGCCGGAATAGGGCAGATTGTGCGCAACGGGCTGGCGCTTATGGGGGTGCAGGCCCTTTCGGAGATGCAGTGATGACCGATTATGACCGCGACAGTCTGGACCTTCAGGATGAAGACCGGCTGCCCTGGCTGGAGGCTGTTGACGATGCCGATGACGATGAGGGGGTTTCTATCGTCCGTCTTGTCCTTCTGATCGTCGCGGGACTGGTTTTTCTGGGCGGCATTATCGGTGGCATCTACTGGTTGCAATCCGGTCGGACCTCTGGTGATGACGGCACGCTGATCGCTGCCCCGGAAGGGGCGTACAAGATCCCGGCGGAAAACCCTGACGCCCGCAAATTTCAGGGTGAGGGCGATACCAGCTTTGCAACGAGCGAAGGCATGGAAGGCGGCGGCAAGATCGATCCGGGCCAACTGCCCGAAACGCCTGTAACCGAAGTGGCTACGCCTGTGGCACCACCTGCTCCGAAGCGACCTGTGCCAGCGGCTCCGGCGGCCAAGGTGAAGGCACAGGTCGCGGACAAGACGAAGCTTGTGCCGACAACGCCCAGAATTCCCGCGCAAAGGCCCGTTAGTGGGGGCGCGATGATCCAGCTTGGCGCTTATGGATCGCACAGCGGGGCGGAACAGGCATGGACGGCATTAGCGAAACGCTTCGATTATCTTGCAGGGATGGAAAAATCGGTCTCTCCCGTGGACGTCAACGGCGCGACCCTGTACCGTTTGCGCGCTGCAACCACATCCAATGCGCAGGCGAATACGCTATGCGGCAAGTTGAAGGTGGCAGGCGAAAATTGTCTGGCGGTGCCGAACTGAACATTCGATCTGCCGTGTTGGAAAGTAACCGCGCCATATGAAACCCGTCATTTTCGGTCTTTCCGGCCTGGTACTGACCGATGATGAACGTGCGCTTTTTCGTGAGGCTGACCCTGCCGGCTATATTATTTTCAAACGCAATGTGGGTGATGCGGATCAGCTCCGCGCCCTGACGGATACGCTGCGCGCGCTGCATGGGCGCGAAAATCTCGCCATCATGATAGATCAGGAGGGTGGCCGCGTGGCGCGGATGCAGCCGCCTGTATG
>JAENVZ010000039.1 GCA_016650315.1 Alphaproteobacteria bacterium
AACAAGGATTTGATGCGGCTGCGCAAGAACATTCGCTTTACCGAAACCAAGGAAGGTCTGCGCATTGATCTGGTCGATGAAGCTGATTTCTCGATGTTTGCGCTCGCCACCGATACGCTGCTGCCACAAGCGCGCGAACTTGTCGCCGAGGTGGCAAAGGCCATAACCACCATGCCCAATAACGTGATCGTGCGCGGCCATACCGACGCCCTGCCCTATTCCGGGGGGCGGACGATGAACAACTGGATGCTCTCGACAGCGCGAGCCGAAGCCACGCGCCGGGCGCTGCGCGACAATGGCATCGCGCTGGACCGCTTCGCCCGGATAGAGGGCGTTGCCGACCGCGAGCCCTTCGCACCTTCCAATATCTATGATCCCCGCAACCGGCGCATGTCGATCACCCTTGCCTGGAGCAGAGGCGCACCCCGCAGCATAGCCCCCCGCCGCATCAAGGGATCGGCCATGCTGCCCACCAAGGACACGCCCAAGCCCCAAAGACGACCGCCGGGCAGGCATAAACCGCTCCCGCCCACAAACGTCGATCTGGGCAAAACTGCCCTGCCGCCCGGGGTGGAGTTGAAATCCATCGATTGAGGCGTCATTACGAACATAACCGCATCCCGGATTGATTTGCCGTCACCGGACTGGCATCCCGCTATTCTGGCCAGCGTTCCGGCACGGAAGGGATGGACGTGACGCAAAGGAAAAGCCCACCCGCCGAAATCGGCATTGAAGCGGCAATGGCTCACGCACGCGCATTGATGCGCGCTGGACAATGGCCATTGGCTGCCGCCCAGCTTGGTGAAGTCACAACGACAATCCCGCACATGGCCGAAGCGCACCGGTTGCTTGCCCTTGCCCTGCGCCACATGGGACAGGACGAAGCCGCAGAGCAGGCCGAACTGGACGCCATCCACGCATCCGTTCACGATCCAGAATTGCAATCGTCCGCCCGCGCGCTTCTCGCCAACGACTTGCCAACGGCCGAACAGATTCTGCGCAATCGCCTGAAAAAAACGCCAAACGATGTAGCGGCGATACGAATGCTTGCCGAATTGGCAGGGCGCATCGGGCGTTATGGCGATGCTGAAAACCTGTTGCGCCGCGCGCTGGAGCTGGCTCCCGCATTTGGCGCGGCGCGGGCCAATCTGGCGACGGTTCTGTATCGCCAGAACCGTGCAAACGAAGCGATAAGCGAGTTGGACCGGCTGCTGGATGATGACCCCGACAATGCCGCCCACAGCAATTTAAAGGCAGCGGCCCTTGGCCGTGTCGGCGGCTATGATGAAGCATTGACCCTGTATGAGGAATTGCTTGCCCGCTTCCCCGAACATGCCAAAATCTGGATGAGCTTTGGTCATATCCTGAAAACCGTCGGACGCAGCGATGACAGTATTGCGGCCTATCGCCGCGCATTGATGATAGAACCAACGCTTGGCGAATTATGGTGGAGTCTGGCCAACCTCAAAACATTGCGGTTTTCACCAGATGACATAGCGGCAATGGAACAGGCGCTGAAGACCGAAAACTTGGCCAATGCCGACCGCTATCACCTCCATTTCGCGCTGGGCAAGGCCTATGATGACCGCAAGAAACATGAAATTGCCTTTGACCATTATGCGGAAGGCAACCGGCTGCGGCGCACTGGGATCGACTATCACCCAAAGGAAAACGCAGCCTTCGTAGCGCGTTCCAGAGAAACGTTCACACCCGCACTCATTGCACGGTCTTCAGGTCAGGGATGTCCCGCGCCGGACCCGATTTTCATCCTGGGTATGCCCCGTGCCGGATCGACCCTGATCGAACAGATATTGTCGAGCCATTCCATGATCGAGGGGACAATGGAACTGCCCGACATCCCCGCCATCGCCTTGCGCGAAGGCCATGGTCATGGCGAACGGTTGAGCGCTTATCTAAAGGCTGTGCCGGACATGACTGGCGAAAAGCTGGCGGCGTTGGGGCAGGACTATATCAACCGCACACAGGTGCAGCGAAAGACCGGCAAGCCGCGCTTTATCGACAAGCTGCCCAACAACTGGATGCATGTTGGCTTCATCCATCTGATCCTGCCCAATGCAAAGATCATCGACGCGCGGCGGCACCCGCTCGATTGCTGCTTTTCGAATTTCAAACAGCATTTCGCGCGCGGGCAGAATTTCTCCTACAGCCTTGCCGACATGGGCCACTATTATGCCGACTATGTCGCGCTGATGAAGCATTTCGACGCCCTGCTGCCCGGTCGCATTCATCGGGTAGTCCATGAAGCGCTGATTGACGACCCCGAAAGCGAAATACGCCGGATGCTGGATTATCTGGGGCTGGAGTTCGAACCGGCCTGTCTTGAATTCCACAAAAATGATCGCGCGGTGCGCACGGCCAGTTCCGAACAGGTTCGCCGCCCGATCAATCGTGACGGCGTTGACCAGTGGCAACATTATGCACCCTGGCTTAGCCCGCTGGAAAAAGCACTCGGCAATATTGTGACCGCTTATCCATCAATACCGTAACGTCAATTGAAGTTCTGGCACAAATGACAGCGTGACGATTGTGCAACAGCGAAAGAAAAATTCATTTCCACGGTACGGCAATTGTCGAATTAGGCTTGCGTCAGGAAGCACCAAGGAAGAGCTTCACTTCCAATAAGAATTTGAAAGGGGCCACCATGATATTTGCTGACGTGGAAGAAAGCTGTCTGCGCAAATTCTGTGTGGTACTGCTTGGTTCAACTATGCTGTGCACTTCGGGCGCAGCGCTGGCCCAGGCGGCCGAGGCAGAGGCCTATGGCGACGCCATTATCGTTACGGCCACCAAGCGCGCTGAAAATCTGCAAGACATTCCGCTCGCCATTACCGCCATCGGCAACAAGCAACTCGACGAACTGCAGGTCACCAAGTTCGAGGATTATGTCCGCTACCTGCCCAGTGTGTCTTATCAGACGGCAGGCCCCGGTGCAGCCAAGGTCTATTTCCGGGGCGTCGCATCGGGCGAAAACGCCAACCACTCGACATCGCAGCCCAGCGTCGGCGTCTATCTGGACGAACAGCCGATCACCACGATTCAGGGCGCGCTTGACGTTCATCTGTACGATATCGCCCGTGTTGAAGCGCTGGCCGGACCACAAGGCACACTTTATGGCGCATCGAGCGAAGCGGGCACCATTCGCATCATCACCAACAAACCCGACACCAGCGGCTTTTATGGCGCGGCAGACGTAGAGGTGAACACCGTCGCCCATGGCGGCGAAGGCTATATCGGCGAAGGCTTTGTCAATGCGCCGCTGAATGACCGCATCGCCCTGCGCGTGGTCGGTTGGTACAAGAAGGACGCCGGTTATATCGACAATATTCCCGGTTCGCTGGTCTTCCCTTCGCTGGAGGCCGATCAGGGCACGGCAGCGGCGACCCTGTCCAACGCGCCTTACGCCAAAAACAATTACAACGATGTCGAAACCTATGGCGGGCGCGCTGCGCTGAAGATCGATCTGGACGACAGTTGGACCGTCACGCCCCAGATCATGGGGCAAAAACAGAATATCAACGGCTCCTTCGCAGTCGAAAGCGGCCTTGGCGACCTCCAAACGATGCAATTCAATCCAGAACGCCAGGACGATGACTGGTATCAGGCTGCACTCACGATCGAGGGCAAGATCGGCAATTGGGACGTGACCTATGCGGGGGCCTATAACAAGCGCAAGATTACGGCTCAGCTCGACTATGCCGACTATGCCTATTTCTATGACGCGCTATTCGGCTCTGGTGCCAATTTCTATGACAATAATGACGATCTGGTCAGCCCGAACCAGTATATCCAGTCGGTCGACCGCTTCACCAAGCAAAGCCACGAATTGCGCTTTGCGTCTCCCGCCGATGCGCGGGTGCGTTTCATCGGCGGCTTCTTCTACCAACGGCAAGCGCACAATATCGAACAGAATTATATCGTCGACAATATCGCAGACTCAATCACTGTTCCAGGAACAGCCAGCGACATCTGGCTGACCAAGCAGCTTCGCGTTGATCGCGATTATGCGGCGTTTGGTGAAATAACGGCGGATGTAACGGAAAAATTTTCGGTGACGCTCGGCACCCGCATCTACAAATATGACAATTCGCTCGTGGGCTTTTTCGGCTACAGCGATGGCTTTTCAAGCGGCACCGGCGTGGCCGCCTGCTTCGCTGGCCCGATTGTTTCCGGTTCGCCCTGCACCAATGTGGACAAGCGGACCAAGAATACCGATTTCCTGCACAAGATCAGCCTGACGTACAAATTCGATGACGACAAGCTGATCTATTTCACCAATTCGCGCGGCTATCGTCCTGGCGGCATCAACCGGCGCGGTACCTTGCCGCCCTATCAGGCCGATTTTATCGACAATTTCGAATTGGGTTGGAAGACAAGCTGGCTGGACCACAAGGTGCGTTTCAATGGAGCGATATATCAGCTCAACTGGTCGGACGTTCAGCTTTCCTTCCTGGGACTGAGCGGTCTCAGCGAAGTACGTAACGCCAGTGATGCACGCATCCGCGGTGTTGAGGCCGACGTCATGATCCAACCGGTCACCGGCCTGACGCTCAGCAGCGGCATGTCTTATAATGACGCGAAGATCACCAAGCAATTCTGCCCAGACAGCGGTACCAGTGTTGATTGCGCGCCATCTGGAACGCGATTGCCCATTACCGCCAAGTTCAAGGCCAATGCGCTGGGCCGCTATGAGTTCCCGGTCGGCGGGATGAAGGCACATGTTCAGGGGTCGCTCGTCTATGAAGGGAAGCGGACCGCCGATATTCGCCCGATCGAAAATTTTCTCAGGGGCGAGCTTCCGGCCTATACAACAGTGGACATGAGCACCGGCGTGGAAGGATCGCGCTGGTCGCTCGAACTCTATGTCCGTAACCTGTTCGACAAGCGCGGCTATACATCGACGGGCGTGCAGTGCCTTGAAACCACTTGCGGCGACCCGGACGGGCTGACTGCAAGCGGTGGCAAGGTTTATCGTTCCGTCACGCAACCCCGGACCATCGGTCTGAAACTGGGAACGAAGTTCTGAGGCGGAGGCGAACAGCAACGGGGTGACTGCCTTCAAACCCATCGGCAAGCTCGGCCTTACTACCTGCGTGGCGCTGGTGATGGGCAATATGATCGGGTCGGGCGTGTTTCTGCTACCCGCCAGCCTTGCGCGCTATGGCTGGGATGCGGTCGCGGGATGGATTGTCACCATCGGCGGGGCGTTGGCCATCGCCACTGTGCTGGCAACATTGACTCGCGCACTGCCCGACGCGAAAGGGCCTATCGAAATGGTGGGCGCGGCCTTTGGACCACTGGCCGGCACCATGATCGGCTGGAGCTATTGGGTGTCGATCTGGACCGCCAATGTCACCATCGCGGTGGCGGCGGTCAGTTATTTGAGCCTGTTTCTGCCCATTATCGGCACAATGCCCGGCCTTGCGGCATTTTGCGCGTTCCTGCTGCTTTGGGCGCTGACCCTGCTCAATCTTGGCGGCGCACGAATGGCGGGCTGGTTTCAGGTCGTGACATTGATCCTCAAGCTGATCCCGCTCGTGGTGGTGGCGGGCATTATCTTCCTGTTGCTGGGCAAAAGCGGAGGCGCTGCCCTTGCCCCGTTCCCCAAAGAAGGACTAAGCGCGGGCGGCATCACGGCGTCGGCGGCACTGACATTATGGGCGCTTCTTGGCTTTGAATCGGCCAGCGTCGCATGCGACAAGGTGGACCGGCCCGGCATTACCATTCCGCGTGCAACGATGCTGGGCACCTTGCTCACCGGTATCATCTACCTGATCGTCTGTTCCGGCATCGCGCTGATGCTTCCCATGGAAATCGCTGCATCCTCCAACGCGCCTTTTGCCGATTTTGTCGCCCGTTACTGGGCGCAGGGGCCAGCCTATTTCATCGGATTGTTCGCCGCGATCAGTGCCATCGGGGCATTGAACGGCTGGATCCTGCTGCAAGGCGAATTGCCGCTGTCCATGGCCCGGTCCGGTATGTTGCCCCAATGGCTTGCCGCTACAAATGCAAGTGGTACGCCGGTACGCGCCTTCATCGTAGCCAGCATATTGGCCAGCCTGCTCCTCCTCGCCAACAGTCTGCGCAGCATGGCCGATCTGTTCGTCTTCATGGCGCTGGTGTCGACATCGGCGGCGCTATGGCTGTACCTCGCCTGCGCGGCGTCGGCACTGCGGCTGAAGGTTGCTCTCCCCGTGGCCACGCTGGGCCTTGCCTATGCACTCTGGACCCTCTGGGGCGCCGGGTGGCAGGCAAGTGGGCTGAGCCTTGGACTGATGCTGACCGGATTGCCGATCTATTGGTGGGTCAAGCGGACGTCCTGAACAACCGCCCCCTGAAGCTGCGATCCGCCAGCACCGCCTGCGCCGCATTATGCCCCGGCGCGCCCGTCACACCACCGCCCGGATGCGTACCCGCGCCGCACATATAGAGGCCCTTGACCGGCCCGCGATAGCTGCCATGACCCAATACCGGCCGCGCCGCCCACAACTGGTCGAGCGACATATGGCCATGCATGATGTCCCCGCCGACAAGCCCGAATGTCCGCTCCAGCCCCTTGGGCGACAGGATCATCCGGCCCAGAATTGATGCGCGAAAGCCGGGAGCATAGCCTTCAACCGTGTCGATGATCGTATCGGCCGCGGCCCCCTCCTCATCGTCCCAGTCGCGGTCATCGGGCAATTGCGGCGCGAATTGCTGGCAGAAAAGGCTGGCGACATGCTGCCCGGATGGGGCCAGACTGTCATCGATTATCGATGGGATCAGCATTTCGACAATCGGCTTTTTCGACCATCCAGACTGCTTTGCGTCGGTAAAGGCACGATCCATATAATCGAGCGTGGGGGCAATGATGATGCCCGATTGATGATGCTCCCCCGGTTCAGGCAGACACGTGAAACGTGGCAGTTCACTCAATGCCACATTCATGCGGAAAGTCCCCGACCCCGCCTTGAACGCCTTCATCCGGCGAAGGAAATCGGCAGGCAAGTCATGCTGCGCCATCATCCGCTGATACAGCAATTTCGGCCCTACATTGGCGATGACGGTGGACGCAGCAATTTCCTCGCCACTTTCCAGGCGCACGCCCACCGCCTTGCCACCATCGACCAGCACCTGCGCCACCGGCGCTTCCAGGCGGATCTCAACCCCCGCATTCTTGCAGACTTTCGCCATGATCTGCGTGATCGTACCCATGCCACCAATGCTGTGGCCCCATGCGCCTTTCTTGCCGTTCACCTCGCCAAAGACATGGTGGAGGAGGACATAGGCGCTGCCCGGCGTGTCTGGACTGGCATAATTGCCGACCACCGCATCAAAACCGAACGCGGCCTTGACGGCATCGCTTTCAAACCAGCCATCAAGGAAAGAACGGGCGCTCTTGGTGAAAAGGTCGAGGACGTCCCGCTTCTGCTCGATGGAAAGTTTCGCAAGACGCCCCCCTTGCATCGCACCGTCGAACAGGGTCTTCAGCCCCTCCCCCACATTCGGGGGAGCCTTGAGCGCCAGATCGCGCAACACCTGCGCCACATTTTCAAGGGCGTCATAATAAGCAGGAAGCGCGGCGGCATCATGCGCGGAAAATCGGCGAAACTCCGCCTGCGTCCGTTCCAGACCGCCGCCGAGCTTCAGATAACCGCCATCCTCTTGCGGCAGGAAATTGGAAATCGGTCGCTCGATCACGCGATAGCCATGATCGGCAAGGCGCATGTCGGCAATCACTTTTGGCTGGAGCAGGCTGACTGTGTAGCTGGCGACACTGTTGCGGAAACCGGGATGAAATTCTTCGGTCACGGCCGCGCCGCCCACGACATCACGGCGTTCGACAATACGGACCTTCAGCCCGGCTTGCGCGAGATAGAAAGCGCATACAAGGCCGTTATGACCCGCTCCGATAATCAGGGCATCATATTTCATGATGGTTCCACCCTGCCGCCGGAGCCTGCTCCAGCCTTGCCTCAGGGATCAGTTCCCTGATCCGGCGGCAAAAAGCGCGCAGGCACACTTCGCTTTCCCCTAACGGGCCAATCGTGAAACTGCGCGAGGCCATTCCTGCCTGCACGCCCGCGACAAGTGCAGTGTCCTCGGCATTGACCTGACGATTGATGCGCCAGTTGAGATAGCGCGCAGCCTTCATCTCGCGGCGTTCGTCCGGCAGGGCGTAGCTGATTTCGCGGATCAGCGTTTGCGTGGGTGAGATAGGGAGGAACTGCATGAAATCCATCTGATCGGGATACATGTCGAACGCCACGTTGGGCCACAGCTTGAAATAGAGCCAGCGCCGCTGATTGACCTCCGGCAGATGCGGAACATGCGGCAGATAGTGCTGGTACAGCCGTTCCGACAGCTTGGCGGAGGGGCGATCCATCATGTCGCCCCACATGCGGTCGACATCCGCTTCCGCCTCCACGCCGTAACTCTTGCCAAAAAGCCGGGTAAGACCGGGATGCGCAACCGGGATATGCAGGCCATCGGAATAATTGTCGGCAATGTTCTTCCAATTGACAGCGCGCGGGCGAATCGTCACGCGGCCCAGCGCCCGCATCTCCTCAAACCTGTAGGGCACGACCTGGTCTTCATAAGGAGCCATCATGGCCGCAACCGAAGGACCGTCGCCTTCCAGCCTGACAAAGATGAATCCGTGCCAAATCTCCATATCGACGGGCGCAAGGCCGTGGCGGTTCAAGTCGAGGCCGGGATAATCGCTCTTGCCTGGAACACCGGCAAGCCGTCCATCAAGATCATAGATCCAGGCATGATAGGGGCAGACCAGTTTCCGCGCGCATCCCGAAGCACCATTGACCAGCCGTGACCCGCGATGGCGGCAAACATTGTGGAAGGCGCGGACTTTCGCATCTTCACCGCGTAAAACAATGATGCTTTCGCCCAGAAATTCGAAACTGTGCCAATCACCCGGCTGGCTGATGTCGCTGAGGTGACACACCACTTGCCAACTGGGGCGCATCACCCTTTCCATTTCGGTAGCGAAATATGCCGTATCGCTATAGAGCCACGCCGGCAAACTCCACCCCTCCAGCGAATCAGGCTGTCCAGAATGCGGGATGGGGATGGAACAGGACACCGGATCTCCATATGTTTTACAAACGTATAACAATATTGTAATGCATGACAAGGCAAGACAGGATGCCGGAATGACCAGGGCGGCTTTTTCCCGTGAAGCTGCCGATTTCCGTCGGCAGGCGATGATCGATGCGACAGCCGCGTGCCTTGCCGAAAAGGGCGTGGCCGGAACGTCGGTCCGCGCCATTTGCAAGCAGGCGGGCGTATCGGCGGGATTGCT
>JAENVZ010000040.1 GCA_016650315.1 Alphaproteobacteria bacterium
GCCCGAACCACGGCATCTATATCCTTCATGACTTCTGCCCCCGGAACGCGAAGTATGCGCAGCCCTTGTTGCGCCAGCCATTGGTCGCGGCGTTGGTCTGCCTCGGGGCGCTGCCCCATGCCATGCGAAGCGCCGTCAATTTCCACGCAGAGGCAAGCCTCTGCGCAATAGAAATCGAAAATATAGGGACCAAACGGATGTTGGCGGCGAAACTACAGTCCCAATGGGCGAGTGCGGAGACAGTGCCAGAGCTTCACTTCGGGCGGGGATAGGGTGCGCCGTAGCTTGCGTGCCTTTTCGACTGTTGAGCGGCGTGGCGGCATTGGTGCTTTCCCCTCCACCGGCTTCGCCGGTCCCCCTCCCCATGCCCAGCATGGGGAGGAATAGTAGAAGCTCACACCCCCGCCAGCAGCTTCTCCCGCTTGATCTTCTCCTGCCACACCAGAGGCGCGAGGTGGTGGACGCTCTGGCCCTCCGCATCGACGGCGACGGTGACGGGCATGTCCTGCACCTCGAACTCATAGATCGCTTCCATGCCCAGATCGGCAAAGCCGACGACCTTCGATCCCTTGATCGCGCGGGCGACCAGATAGGCCGCGCCGCCGACGGCCATCAGGTAAGCCGATTTGTGATCGCGAATGGCCTCGATCGCCATGGGGCCGCGTTCGGCCTTGCCGACCATGGCGAGCAGGCCTTTTTCCAGCATCATGCGCGTGAACTTGTCCATGCGCGTGGCCGTGGTGGGACCGGCGGGACCGACGATTTCCTCGCCGACCGGATCGACCGGGCCGACATAATAGATGACGCGGCCGGCGAATTCGACGGGCAGGTCCTCACCCGCGTCGAGCATGTCCTTGATCCGCTTGTGCGCGGCATCGCGGCCCGTCAGCATCTTGCCATTGAGCAGCAACCGGTCGCCATGCTTCCAGCTTTGCACCACTTGCGGCGTCAGCGTGTCGAGATCAACGCGGATTGCGGCCTTGTCCGGGGTCCAGTTGACGTCCGGCCATTCCGACAGTTTCGGCGCTTCCAGATAGACCGGACCCGATCCGTCCAGCGTGAAATGCGCGTGACGGGTGGCAGCGCAATTGGGGATCATGGCAATCGGCTTGGACGCCGCGTGCGTGGGCCAATCCATGATCTTGACGTCCAGGATGGTGGAAAGCCCGCCCAGCCCCTGCGCGCCGATGCCCAGCGCATTCACCTTGTCGAAAATCTCGATCCGCAGTTCTTCGATAGGATTTTGCGGCCCGCGCTCCTTCAACTGCGCCATGTCGATCGCACCCATCAGCGATTCCTTGGCGAGCAGCACCGCCTTTTCCGCCGTGCCACCAATGCCGATGCCCAACATACCCGGCGGGCACCAGCCAGCGCCCATTTGCGGCACCATTTCCAGCACCCAATCAACGATGCTGTCCGAAGGGTTCAGCATCTTGAATTTCGACTTGTTCTCCGACCCGCCGCCCTTGGCCGCGACATCGATGCTCACCTTATCGCCCGGCACCATTTCGACGTGGAGGACCGACGGCGTATTGTCCTTGGTATTGACGCGGCTGAAGGCAGGGTCGCGCAGGATCGACGCGCGCAGTGGATTTTCCGGGTTGCGATAGGCGCGCCGCACGCCCTCATCGACCACTTCCTGAAGCGACTTGTCGCTTTCCAGGCGGCAATTCTGGCCCCATTTGACGAAGATGGTGACGATGCCGGTATCCTGGCAGATCGGACGATGCCCCTCCGCACACATGCGGCTGTTGGTCAGGATCTGCGCGATGGCGTCCTTCGCCGCCGGGCTTTTTTCCGCCTCATAGGCAACGCCCAGCGCGCGGATATAGTCCATCGGGTGATAATAGCTGATGAACTGCAGCGCGTCGGCGACGCTTTCAATCAGGTCGGCTTCCTTGATGACGATCATGGGGCGGTTCCCTTATTTCCCGGATTTGGCTGTTGGCCGCCGCTTTAATGGTTTGAGGCGGAGTGTCCAGAGGCAGGGAACGCAAGGCGTCAATTTCGGGCAGCGCCCTGTTCAACCAGCAGTGATAGCCTCACCAAGATGCAGCATCTTGCCATTCGTGATGATCACACGGTCGCCAATCTTTACCTGCGCAAACAGGCGTTGCGCAAATGCGATGGGAACACCGATACAGCCGTGCGTGGCCCAGCCCCATTCCACTTTGCTGCCATGGATCGAAACGCCGTCATTGGTGAGCCGCAGCATATAAGGCATCGGCGCATCATAGAGGTTGGACACATGGTCTGCATCCTTCTCCGTAATGGCAAAAACGCCCTCTGGAGTCGGCTTGTCTTCGGCGCCATAAAGGATGACGGCGGCCCCGATTTCATAGCCTCCGCGAAAGACGGAGAGCGTCTGCGCCTCGACATCGATAGTGATGACGATGGGACCGGCAGGCACACCAGCATCGTCCCAGACATAATCGCCGTGTGTGAACGGATGATCGATATTGAGGATGCGCTTCACCACAAAATCCTGGTTCAGTGACGCAGGCGCTGGAATTGGTGCAGGGGACGGCTGTTCCACTGGAGGCGCAGGACGACCGGGTTCAGCGACAACAGCGACAGGCGCGCGCGCAGGCAGGTTTGTTACATGAAAAATCGCGGCGAACAGCGCAACGAGGGCCAGCGGTCTGGTGCCCGCCCATGCTCTGATCGTTCCCATCCTGATCGCCATCACCAAGGCCTCCACTTGCCTTGCCGAACTGCATATCAAAAACGCACAAAAGCGCCAGACGGGGATTCCGTCTGTTTCGGTTCGGGACGATGGAAAGGGTAAATGTTAACGGTGCGCATCAGGCCATTATTTCTGCCACAATTATACTTCACATGTCCCGTCAACATATCCAGAAAGAACGCGAAGAGAGATTAACCTCCCTCGCCCTGACACGGCACAGAAAAAGGCCCGGCTGTTGCCAGCCGAGCCTCTTCTCCCCCATTATTCTTTTATCCGGTCAGCCGTCGTAATCGCTGCCGATATTCTGATTGCGCGGCGGCGCGGCTGCCGTCAGGCGCAGCGCTTCGGCGGACTGGGCGATCGATCCAATCTCATCGGGCATATCATCGTCGTCGATCTGAACCTTTTGCAGGCTGGCGACCAGCGAGTCCTGAAGTTCGTCAGGCATGACGGTTTCTTCCGCAATTTCGCGCAAGGCGACAACCGGATTTTTGTCACGGTCGCGATCCACAGTCAGCTCGGCGCCGCCGCTGATTTCCCGCGCACGTTGCGCAGCCAGCAGGACGAGATCAAAACGATTGGTAACCTTGTCGACGCAATCTTCGACGGTGACGCGGGCCATGCGGGCTCCCTTGAAATATAGCAAAGAGTAAGTGGGGTCGCCTAGCAGCCAGGTTCGGGCGAGTCAATAAAATGCGCGGGCGGCAATGTTGGCTCACCAACCTGAACCCTATGCAATTGCCACGAAAACAGGCACATTGTTCTCATGTCCGTTGCCGCCGACCCCATGCCCTATCCCATAGACGCAGAAATCGAGGGCAACAGCCTACGCCTTATCGAAACAGGCACCGAACGCCTGTCCGAATTGCTGGGCCTGATCGACGGGGCGCGGCACAGCGTCAAATTCTATTTCTACATGTTTGACAGTGACGATTGCGGACGCCGGATCATGGACAGGCTGATTGCCGCGGTCAGGCGGGGCGTTGATGTGACGTTGATGGTCGACGGCTTTGGATCTTCGGCTGCTGCATCGGGCTTTTTCGAGAGGTTCCGGGAGGCTGGCGGCAGATTCAGTATCTTCAGCCATCGTCGCTCGACCCGCTATCTGATCCGCAATCACCAAAAAGTCGCCATCGCCGATGACCAGCGACTGATTATGGGAGGTTTCAACTTATCCAATAATTATTTCGACGTACCCGCTGACAAGGCGTGGCGGGATATCGGCCTGTATCTGGAAGGGCCGCAAGTAGGTGAAGCAGCACGCTGGTTTAATGCACTCCAGACCTGGGTGATGAGCGACACGCAGCGTTTTTCCACGCTGCGCCGCATGATTCGCACCTGGCGGCCAGCCGGCGGGATGTTCCATTTTCTGCTCGGCGGCCCGGTCCGGCGACTCAGCCCCTGGGCGCAAGCGGTCAAGCATGATCTGGAAAAAGGAAGCCGGGTCGATATGATCGAAGCCTATTTTTCGCCATCGCGTGCAATGCTTCGCCGAATCGAAAGGATAGGCACACGTGGCGAAGCTCGGGTCGTGGCCGCCGCCCGGTCGGACAACAGCACGACCATTGCAGCCGCGCGCGCACTTTATGCCGCGCTGTTGAAGCATGGAGTGCGCGTTTATGAGTATCTGCCCGCCAAACTGCATACGAAATTGATCGTCATCGACGATATCGTTTACATCGGATCGGCCAATTTCGACATGCGCAGCCTGTTCATCAATCTGGAACTGATGTTGCGAATCGAGGATGCAGCTTTTGCCTCGCAAATGCGTGCATTTGTCACGCGCGAGATTACGGATTGCCAGGAAATCACCCTGTCACTGCATCGGCAGCGCACCGGCATTTTTACACATGTTCTCGGCTGGATCAGCTATGTGATGGTGGCGGTCATCGACTATACGGTAACCCGGCGGCTCAATTTCCCTGCCCACACGCGGCAGGACGAGGACGATTGATTCAGGCCATGGTTCAGGCCGCGATTTCTTTCGCAGCCATCTCTTCCTTCCATGCCCAATAAAGCTGGCAGGGCGGGATATTCCAGAATTCAAAGCCATGATCGATGTCACGAAAATGCGGTGCGATGAATTTGCGAACCCTGGGCGAATATTGATAAACCAGAAACGCGCCGCCCGGCCGTAACGCCGCCTGTGTTTCTCGGGCTATGGCTGGCCCCACGCCGCTCGGCAGAGTCGAAAAGGGCAGGCCGGACAATATGAAATCCGCATGGGCAAAACCATGGTCGGCGATAATTTTGCGCACATCGGCGGCTGACCCGTGCACGGCAAGAAAACGACTGTCGGCAATATCGGCATTCAGATAATCGACAAATTCGTCATTGGTGTCGATAGCGATCAGCATCGCGTCGGGTCGCATCCGTTCCAGCACCGGGCGGCAGAAGGTGCCCACGCCCGGCCCATATTCGACGAACAGTTTCACATTTTGCCAGTCCACCGGCTTCAACATCGTGCGGATCAACGTCGGCGACGACGGGATCACCGACCCAACCATGACCGGATGTTTCAAAAATCCTCGGAAAAACAACCCCCAAGGACCCAAAAATCGGGTGAAGCGGACCAGAAGGTTATTCGAACCGCGAAGCTTTTCGGCGCGTGAAGTGCTCATTCCGTTCCTGTCTTCATTCTTTATGGCGCCAGCCGTCGCAAATCCTGAGGCAAGTTTCAAGTACGCTAATCATCTTTACAGGATGTACCCGCCGCAAGCTGCGATAAATGGAAACAGCGATCGTCAGAAAATTGCCGGTCGCTGGGACGGGCAGACGATACGGTGGAGCGATCAAGCCCAATCTGACGTGCGCGCCTTTCTTCATGGCTGGTGGTCCCTCATTTTGCGCTTTCTATGTGCAATGACGAAGTTTATTCGCTCTTTTGCTGCCAGACCGGTTCCCTACTTCAGGATGGTTGGGACAAAGAATTGGAAAAGGGCGTTTGAAAAACGCTTGCCGCTGCTTTGGCGTACAATTGTGTGCGAGTGCGAATAAGCAACGCCATATTGAGTAAATTACAATATGGTTCCGATATAAAATCTTCAGTTATATAATCAGAATTCCGTGCTAGAAATGTCGATTGGACCAGCCATATACATGGTGCACTGCAGTAGCATTGGGTCGAAAAGGTAATAAATGCGGCGTTTACCACCCCTTACGGCTCTGGAAGCCTTTGTACAGGTCGCCCGACTCGGCTCGGTCAAGGCGGCCGCGGAGGAACTGGCCCTGTCCACTCCCGCCTTGAGCCGCAGGGTGCAGGCGCTGGAACGTTTTGTCGGCAAGCCGTTGTTCGAGCGCAAGCATCAGGCCATCGAAATCAATGCCGACGGCCAGCGACTACTGGCCAATATCGCACCGGCGCTGGATGTCCTGTCGATTGCGGTGGAAGAAGTGCAAAAGGACAATGGCCAGCTTCGCCTCCGCCTCAGCGTCATGCCGCTGTTCGCCAGCCAACGGCTGTTTCCCCGCATGGGCGAGTTGCGGCAGATGCA
>JAENVZ010000041.1 GCA_016650315.1 Alphaproteobacteria bacterium
CACCATTGTCACGATGGATGACATCGAAGCGGCTCTGGCGGCGTTTTGATCATGACGAATATAGTCCTGCAACAGCGTGATGGGCCGGTGCTGACAGTCACGCTCAACATGCCCGAAAAGCGCAACCCGGTATCGGACGCCGCGATGGTCGATGCGCTGTGCGATGTGTTGCAGGCTGCAGATCAGGACATTGGTGTGCGCGTGGTCATATTGACCGGCGCGGGAAGCGCCTTTTCCTCCGGCGGCGACCTGAAAGCGATGGCGAAGCCCGATATGGGCGGGTTGCGTGCCAGCCTGCCTGCGCAGACCCGGCGCAACTACCGCTATGGCATTCAGCGACTGCCGCTGATGTTCCAGGCGCTTGAAGTGCCGGTGATTGCGGCCATTAACGGTCCGGCGATTGGTGCTGGTTGCGATCTTGCCTGCATGTGCGATGTGCGCGTGGCGGCGCAATCCGCACGTTTTGCGGAAAGCTTCGTCAAGCTGGGTATCACACCCGGCGATGGCGGCGCATGGTTGCTGCCCCGCATTATCGGTTTTTCGCGCGCGACCGAACTGGCTCTGACCGGTGAGATGATTGACGCGGATGAGGCCCTGCGGATTGGCCTTGTCTCACATGTGGTGCCCGACGATCAGCTTTTGTCCCACGCGCATTTGATCGCGGACAAGATCGCGGCAAACCCCGCCCATGCGACGCGGATGACCAAGAGGCTGTTGCGAGAAGCGCAAGATGCCTCCCTTGCCAATATATTGGAAATGTCGGCGGCGATGCAGGCGCTTGCCCATGCCACTGCCGACAATCAGGAAGCTATCAATGCCTTTATCGAACGCCGCGACCCGACGTTCAAAGGCGAATAGGAAAGGATAACCATGTTCGATCTTACAGGCATGACCGCTCTTGTCACCGGCTCTACCGGCGGCATCGGGTCCGCCATTGCAAAGGCATTGGCCGCGCAGGGTGCGACGCTGGCGCTTTCAGGCACCAGTGAAGAGAAACTGTCGGCGTTCAAGGCGGAGCTGGGCGGCGATCATGTCATCCTGCCCTGTAATCTTGGCGATCCGGTTCAGGTGGATGCTTTGGTCCCTGCTGCCGTCGGAAAACTCGGAAAACTCGACATCCTCGTCAACAATGCTGGCGTCACGCGCGACAATCTAGCCATGCGAATGAAGGATGAGGAGTGGGATCAGGTGATTCGCATCAATCTGGAGGCGGCATTCCGCCTTGCCCGCGCGGCGTGCAAGCCAATGATGAAGGCGCGTTTTGGCCGGATTATCTCCATCACATCAGTCGTCGGTGCGACCGGCAATCCGGGGCAGGTCAATTATGCCGCGTCAAAGGCTGGTCTTGTCGGCATGTCAAAGGCGCTGGCCGCTGAACTGGCCAGTCGGAACATCACCGTCAACTGCGTGGCGCCCGGCTTCATCAAGTCGGCGATGACCGATGTGCTGCCCGATGCGCAGAAGGAAGCGTTGCTGACCAAGATCCCGGCAGGCAAGCTGGGCGAAGGTGAGGACATTGGCGCGGCGGTCGCCTATCTGGCCAGCAAGGAGGCGGGATATGTCACCGGCCTGACGCTGCACGTCAATGGCGGGATGGCGATGCTGTGATTTTTTCCGTTGGGTTCGAGTAGAATTCGAGCTTGTCGAAAAGGCAAATCGAGAACTTGGCGGCGCGGAATTTCTCGACTTCGGTTCTCGACAAGCTCGGGCCTGCGCTCGAAACAAACGAATTGGCCCTGCAAATAGGCTTGCGAAGCCTTTAATCAGCTACTAGGGCAAATGCCGACCAATGAATTCATAATCCCAACTAGAAGGATCTCTCATGAGCGAGACAGCCGACCGCGTAAAGAAAATCGTTGTTGAACATCTGGGCGTTGAAGCCGAAAAGGTAAATGAAGAGGCGAGCTTCATCGACGATCTGGGCGCTGACAGCCTCGACATCGTCGAGCTGGTCATGGCTTTCGAAGAAGAGTTCGGCGTTGAAATTCCTGACGATGCGGCCGAAAAAATCGGCACCGTCAAGGATGCGATCGACTATATTGAAGCCAACAAGGGCTGAACTGGTCTCGGTTGACCTCCGGCGGATGTGATGCTGGGCCGATGATCTGAAAGCGGCTCTCCGGCCCGGGCGCATCCCGTGGAAGGAGGGCCGCTTTGCGTAGTGCGTTGATGATGGAGCATAGTATGCGTCGTGTGGTTGTAACCGGTTTGGGCATGGTAACGCCTTTGGGCGCCAGTGTTGAAACAACCTGGAAAAACATATTGGCGGCCAAATCGGGCGCGGCCACGATCACCCGCTTTGATGCCAGCGACTATGCCTGCAAGATCGCGTGCGAGGTAAAGCCAGTCGACCATGAATATGGTTTCGATCCCAACAAGCGCGTGGACCACAAGGTGCAGCGGCAGGTTGACCCGTTCATCATCTTTGGCATTGATGCCGCAGGGCAAGCGTTGGAAGATGCGGGCCTTACCGACATGAGTGAGGAGGAACGCCTGCGCGCGGGCTGTTCCATCGGTTCGGGCATTGGTGGTTTGCCGGGTATTGCGAGCGAATCCATCGTCCTGCATGAAAAGGGTCCACGCCGCGTCTCTCCGCACTTCGTGCATGGTCGCCTCATCAACCTGATTTCCGGGCAGGTCAGCATCAAATATGGCTTGATGGGTCCCAATCACGCTGTCGTCACCGCCTGTTCGACCGGCGCGCACAGCATTGGCGATGCCGCGCGGATGATTGCGATGGACGATGCTGACGTGATGCTGGCGGGCGGCGCGGAAGGTGCGATCTGTCCGCTTGGTATTGCCGGTTTCTCGCAGGCACGGGCGCTGTCCACCAATTTCAACGATACGCCCGAACGCGCATCGCGTCCCTATGACATCGACCGCGACGGCTTCGTTATGGGCGAGGGTGCGGGTGTCGTCGTGCTGGAAGAATATGAACATGCCAAGGCGCGCGGCGCGAAAATCTATGGCGAAGTCATCGGCTATGGCCTGTCGGGCGATGCCTATCATGTGACCGCGCCGCATCCCGAAGGTTCAGGCGCTTTTCGTGCCATGGAGATGGCGATGCGCAAGTCAGGGCTGGCGCTGTCGGATATTGACTATGTCAACGCCCATGGCACCTCGACGCCGCTGGGTGATGAACTGGAACTGGGCGCGGTGCGCCGCCTGTTCGGTAATGCAATCGGTACCATGTCGATGTCGTCCACCAAGTCGGCCATCGGGCATTTGCTGGGCGGTGCGGGTGCGGTCGAGTCCATTTTCTGCTTGCTGGCGATCCGTGACCAGATCGTGCCGCCAACGCTCAACCTGGACAATCCGTCAGAGAATTGCGTCGGCGTCGATCTTGTCCCGCACAAGGCGAAGGAGCGGAAGGTGAAGGCCGTGCTCAACAACAGCTTCGGCTTTGGCGGCACCAACGCCAGCCTGGTGATGAAAGCGCTCTGATCCCATGCGGCGGCTTGGCTGCCTGATCCTCATTGTCAGTTTGGCAATTACCGCGTTCCTGGCGCTCAATTTTGTGCGCGGGTGGATGGGTGAGGGGCCAGCCGAAAAGGCCATGACTGTCATCATTTCCGAAGGGACCACCCTGACGGGCGCGGCGCGGGATATGGAAAAGGCAGGCGCGATCTCTTCGGCCCGGACGTTCCTGTCACGCGCAAAAATCTTTGGTTCGAAGGCTCCGATCAGGACGGGCGAATATTTGATCCCGGCCCATGCCAGCAATCACGACATATTGAACATGTTGCAAAGCGGGAAGGTCGTTGCGCGACTGGTGACGATTCCCGAAGGAATGCCCTCTATATTGGTGCATGAAAAGCTGTTCGCCGAAAAATTTCTGATCGGTGACATCACTGTATCGCGCGAAGGGTCGGTGTTGCCCGACAGCTATAGCTATGAACGGGGCGAGACACGTCAGGCGGTGCTGAACCGGATGCAGCAGGCGATGAAGGATACGTTGGCCGAGCTATGGCGCAAACGGAGCAAGGATGCGGTCGTGAAAACGCCGCAGGAGGCTGTGACGCTAGCCAGCATTGTCGAGAAGGAAACCGGCGTTCCGTCCGAGCGGCGGATGGTCGCGGGCGTCTATAGCAACCGGCTAAAGATCGGAATGCGGCTGCAAGCGGACCCGACGATCATCTATCCCATCACACAGGGCAAACCGCTGGGTCGCCGTATTCTCAAATCCGAAATCGAGGCGGTCAACGGTTACAACACCTATGCCATGGCGGGCATGCCCAAGGGACCGATTGCCAATCCCGGTCGTGCGTCGATAGAGGCAGTGCTACACCCGGCGAAGACCAAGGCGTTGTATTTTGTCGCTGATGGCAAGGGCGGGCATGTCTTTTCCGACACGTTGGAAGAACATAATACCAATGTGAATAAGTGGTTCGCCATCCGGCGGACGCGGGGGGAGTTGTAGGTTCGAGTTATTCGGAAACCAGAGTGAGCGCGCGGAACAGTGCTTTGTCTATCGGCGCATCGAACCGGCATCCGATATTGTTGCCATTGCACCAGACCGCCGTGGCGGCAACGGGGCCGCTTCCTTCAAATCGCAGCCAGAGCCGATCATTGGCTTCGAATCTGGCATCTGTGGCAACGCGACAACCATAGATTGAAAGATCCAGAAGCTGAGCATCATGGGCCAGAGCTGTACGACGCCGGATCGTTGCGCGATGCAGTACAACGGGATGACGAAACGCCTTGCGTTGTTCAACCAGTGCAGGTGCCACACTGCGATATCGTGAATTACGCAAACTCATCCCTGCCCCCCCTCGGAGTCAGAATGGTATCGCTCATTGCTCAACAATCGGTTAAGCTTGAGGTGTAAGGGTAGTTAATGGGTTATCGAGTGCTTTGTAGCCGCTTCCTCGGGCCTGCAAAACCCCTACCGTTCCCGCAATCTTACAATTCGGCACCCCACCGCTGCGTCGGGATAAATATCCGTCTTGCTGCTTTCCACCGCCACCGCTGTTACAGGTGGGAAGGCCCAGCATAATTGCGCCACCCGGTCGCAGAAATGTTCTTGCAACGCGAATTTTTGGGCCTTTGCCATTTTGCCGATTTCCAGCCGCAAAAAATCGTAATCGACAACCTCCGTAATCTGGTCCTCCACCGGATGATCGTAGAGCGAGAGCATTTCGACCGTGACCATTACGGGCTGTGGCTGTTCCAGTTCATGCGCATGCACACCCAGGAACATATCAACCCGGTAATTGTCCAGCCGCGTGACATAAGCATGGGCGATATTCGCGTCGTCGGGCAGGAAACTAAACAGCAGGCTCATACCGCGCCCTGCCCCATGAACATCACGTCGCGTGGTTGATCCATGAAACGCTGTCCTCCGTCCACCCAGATGCATTGGCCGTTGATCGCGTCATTGTGCAACAGCATCCATACCGCATCCGCCAGATATTGCGGTGAAGATACACGCCCAAGCAGATTTTCCCGTGCGACCACATCAAACGCCGCCTCG
>JAENVZ010000042.1 GCA_016650315.1 Alphaproteobacteria bacterium
GCCTGTGCAGGATTTAATCGATGCGATGAACCGCTTCGATCTGGAGGGTTTCATGAAGCCTTTCGCAGCCGACGCGCTAGTTAATGATCGACATCGTCAGTTCTGGGGCACGGAAGCGATCCGAAAATGGGCGGATCTGGAAATCACCGGCGACCATGTGAGCATGAACCCTTATCATGTCGTCAATCACTACGGTGATATTATCATTACGGCAGAGATTGATGGCGATTACGACAAGTCCGACCTGCCAACGGCATGCAGTCTTGCCTTCTACTTCGTCGTTCGGGATGGCAAAATCACCCAATTGCTGCTGCTGCCGCCTAATGGCCGCAACCTGAGTAAAATCACCCCGATCGTTGAGGCATCGTCGCCCTATGCGACCTCGGTTCCTGAACCATCGGAGCGTATGTCGGCATAATCCCGCATGTCAATCAAGGGCGAACAGTCAGCCGATGGCGGTGACATCTCTGCACGCCACCGGGCCTTGGCACAGGCACTACAGCGGCGGCTGATGGCCAATGTCGCTGCCGGTGAAACCGATCACGCCGACTGCGTTATGACGAATGATGCGACCGCCTATACCGATCCGCACTGGCTGGCGCAGGAGCGGGCGCACCTTTTCCGATCGCGGCCACTGGTGGCGGCGCTGTCGAGCGACCTTCCCAAACCGGGCGATCGTATCCTGTTCGACGATGCGGGGCCGCCGATCCTGGTCGTCCGGGGCGCGGATCAGCAAGTGCGCGCATTTTTCAATATCTGTCCGCATCGCGCGGCCCGGCTCGTTGGCGATTGCGGGTCGGGAGCGCGGATAACCTGCCCCTTTCACGGTTGGACCTTCAACCTGCAGGGACAGTTGGTGGGCCAGCCAGGGCGCGTGTCATTCGAGGATATTGACCGGGCGATACTCGGGCTTCAGCCCGTGCCGGTTGCGGAATGGAATGGGCTGATCTTTGTCATCGCGCGCGCGGGCGACGAGGTGATCGACATCGCGGACTATCTTGGCGAACTTGCGCCGGAGATGGCTGATATGCAACTGGAGGGTGCCCGTTTCGTCAAGCGCACCCGGCTCGATGCGCACGCCAACTGGAAATATGTGCTCGACACGTTTGGCGAGGGGTATCACGTTAACGTGCTACACCCCGACACGGTTGGCCGGTTCGTGCTGTTTGATTCGGTCATTTATGATGGATTCGGTCCGCACCACAGGATGAGCTTCGCCGGCCGCTCCATGATCGAGGACGCCCGCAAGCCGCCAGAGCAATGGCCAGAGGCGCAGTTGAGGCTCATTTATCTGCTGTTTCCCAATACCCTCATTCAGAGGACGCCACTCGGCGATGGGTACAATCTGATTATCTATCGGATATTCCCCGGTGAACGACCGGATGAATCCTTTACCCTGTTGGAAACCTATCGCTCCGGCACGGCGGACGATGTGAATATGCAGCCATGGATCGACGCGCATGACTTTCAGGTTAGTGTGGTCGGGGGAGAGGATTATCCCATGGCTGAAACGGCGCAGCGGGGCCTGGCACATGTGCCGCCTGACTGGCAGTTGGTTTATGGCCGTAACGAACTTTCCTTGCAGCGATTCCAGCGCCATGTGGCGGAAGCGATCGGTCGCCCGCTCGATTGACGGGCGATGACATCGGTGAACCTGGACTCAGCGACAGCGACAGCGACAGTGACTGGGGGAGGGTCGTATCGGCGCCGCCAGCATTGAGGCTTTTGTCCAGCGTGCTGATACGCCGATGGTCGACGTTACCATGGAAGTTCTCCACCGGGGCCGAAGAACTTGCCGCTTGGTCCATCGTCCGGCATTAGCGCGCAGTCAACAACCAGCCTGGCGCCTTCTTCCGGTGCTCCGTAACCCGGCCTGCCGTGCAAGACACTGGCTCCCTCGCCATTAAGGTCGGTCGCGATGATTCCGGGGGAGACGGCATTGACCTTGATCGACGTATGACGAAGCTCATAGGCAAACAGCACGGTCGCCATATTGAGCGCGGCTTTTGAAGAGGAATAGCTGAGCTTGTTGACTGCCCGGCCGGGCCAGTCAGGGTCGGTCTGGTGGCCAAAGGAGCCAAGCCGGCTGGAGACGTTGACGATCCGGCCGCTCGGCGCGTGAAGGAGAAGGGGTAGCATGGCCTGAATCAACCGGACAGGACCAAACAGGTTGGTGGCATAGCTCCGCTGGAGCGCGTCCAGGGGAACGGCGCTGGGTGGCCCCGCCGGTTGTCCGGGCGGCACCCCCTCATCCATGATCGCGGCATTGTTGATCAATATGTCAAGACTGCCCTCTGCCATAATCCGGCTGGCTGTTGCTGCGATGCTATCCTTATCGGTGACGTCGAGCTGCAACGAGATGACGTTAAGCCCCTCCGCCCGCAATTTGGCCTCGGTTGCTAAGCCTGCCGCAGCCGAGCGAGAGCCGAGCCATATGTGGAAGCCCTTGCGTCCCAAAAGCCGCGCGGTGGCGAGGCCCAGGCCTTTGTTCGCACCAGATATCAGGACGCTTGGCATCGTTTCCAATCAGCGTGGGATTTGGCGAAAATTGCGCTCGTCGATATGGCATGCGCCCGAGATCGGAACGCTGCTAACCTTTGGTCCGACCTGCCCGGACTTGGAATCGCGGCTGGCGATGATCGGCTTGTCCATCATACCATCCTTTGCGTCATGTAGAACACCTTCATAGGTTATCAGTCTCCTCTCGCAAAAGGACATTGCTGAATACGCTGCATCATCCGCCCCAAGCGACCAGGGTTTTGGCGATTTCCTCAACCAGTTCGGGCTTGTTCTGGGGATAATGGCCGGCGCCACGCACTGTATATTCCTCGCTTCGCCCCTTGGCGGCCTCTGCCCACTCCGCGATGTTCGCTGGAAAGACAGCCTGATCGGCGGTGTAGCCCATGATCAGTGTCGAAACCCGTGTGTCGGCCAGACAACGAGGACCATGCGCGCGGGTAAGACGAAGGCTCCATTGGCTCAAAAAAGAGCGCGCCGTGCAAAAGCGGCCGAGTCCGTTCGCCTGGCGGTTGACCGTACTGGCATCGCCCCAAATGGCGCCCGCCTTGCGATCGCTTGGGTCGATGGTCAGATCGAGCGTGCGCGGATCGGCCTTTGTCCGGTAGACAGTGAACGCTTCATCGCCCGCAGGGGAATTGGCGATCAGGTCGAGCGCATGCTGCGTCAGCCGTTCATTACGCGCTTTTTGTTGCTGGCGGTAGCGTTCCAACCATGCATGATCATAAGGCAAGGCATGACCCGGCGCATACATGTCGAGTTCTTCGTCGGTTTTGTTGGGGTCATATTCGTCGATCACGGCGGGATCGAGGCTGTCGGTGAGCGTCGCCGCCCGACCGCAATGCGCGGCCAGGATCGCAAGGTTGTCTGCGGGGGGCAGATCTTCCTGCTTAATGTCGATAGGCTTGCCGTCCGGTGTATCGGTGATCGTCAGCTTTTCCGCCTGCTGTTGGTAGAAGGCGGTGAGAGATCCGCCACCGGAATTGCCGATAAGGACGATTTTCTTGAAGCCCTGTTCGCGCAGGAACCGCATGCCAGCGCCGAGATCCTGAATCGCGCGCTCCATGATGAGCATCGAGTCCGATCCCGAATAGCGCGTGTTCATGGCCAAAACTGCGCGGCCGCGCTGCGCCAGCGGATCGACGAGATAATGGTTCATGAAATTATTGGTCGGGTGGATCAGCACATAGGCGACGTCCTTGCCATGGCCGGGATCCACGAAACGACCATAGACGCGAGGGTCGCTATTCTGGATACCACTCAGGGTTTCGAGCGGCGCACCCTTGGCGACCTTCAGCATCACCAGCGTTGATTGCATAGGTTTCCTCTCAATATCGTACGCATCAGTTCCGATTGGCGGTGAGTACGACGTTGGCGTTTGCCGGTTTTCTGATCAGACTGTTTCAGGACGCGGCGCGAAATCAGCCCGCGCTTTCCGGTCAACCCACTTTTTCAGAACCTCGGTGGCTTGCTTGGCGCGTGCGGACGGATCGACCTTGGCCGGGAGGTTGAATTCCAGCCGCACGCCATTGGGATCAAAGAAATAAATGGACTTCTGTCCCTCGTCGTGATGCCCGACCGGGCCGACATATTCGACCCCGGCATCGATCAACCGCTTGCGATAGTTCTCAAGCTCTTCCTCGCTATTCACCTGGAATGCCACGTGCTCCACCCAGGCCGGTGTGTTGGGGTCTTCGATGGCCTCGGCTCGGGTAGGGATTTCGAAGAAAGCAAGCGAACTACCATCCGCCAGTTCGAAGAAGATATGGATGTGCGGATCATATTCCTTCGTCGAGGGAACGACATCGGCTGTGACGGCGTGCGAATATTTCAATCCAAGCACGCGCGTATAGAAATCGACAGTTTCCTGTGCGTCGTTGCAGCGGAACGCAACGTGATGAAAATTATTGAGCATAGCTGGCCTCCTGAGCCCTGTATTGGACCAATTTCAAATTGCCTCCGCCGTCATGAGTGTCGTTTCGGTGGCACTCAATCTCGGCATTGTCCTTTTTGCACTTCAGATTCAGGCCGCCTTGGAGGACTGGAGTCCCCGCAAAACCGCACGCCATTGCATTACGGTGCCATCGTTGCGCAGATTAACGAGCGGGCGGTCACCCACAAACTCCTCATTCTGCTGGATCGCCTCAAGCACACCGACGTCTTCTTCAAGGATCTTGTGCGCGCGTTCGCCAGTGATGGTTTCGACATCGACATTGAGTCGCGCCCCACCATGAAAATAGTGAGTTGTCGTGTCGGTCTCTGGAATAATAGCGTGGAAGGAACGGTTCTGTAATGGCGCCTCTCCGATATCTTCCCAGGAGATCTCGCTGGCTGGCTTGATGTGCGTATGATTTTGGTAAAGTCCGGGGATCATCGAACTTTCAGTCCACTGGTCAATACGATCATTGACCAGAGCGGATGCACTGAAGATGCTTGGTGTCGGTACATCCGCGATCCGTACACGGCGACGTACACCAGTTGCCAGTGGCGTAACCGTTGTTTCAGAGGCGGCGATCCTGTCTGGATCACTGCCCATGCTGCTTTTGTGGACATAAGCAAGATGACTGATGTCGAGAAGATTTTCCGTCAGGAATTGGTGCTGACACCGCAGATAAATGTAACCATCGATCCATGATGTCCAGGCGGGATCGGTCATCCAGTCAAGGTCGGGCACGGACTGGTTTGCTGCTTCCGCGGGGTTGCCCATATATATCCAGATGATGCCGCCGCGCGCGATCACAGGATAGGAGCGCAGCTTCGCAGCGGCCGGAGCGCGATCCTGGCCAGGCGCATAGACGCACTGACCGCCGGGGCCAAATGTCAAACCATGATATCCGCACTGGATGGTGTCGCCGATTAACTCACCGCGGGAAAGGGGATAGTTCCGATGGGGGCAGCGATCCTCCAGCGCGACGACTCCGCCATCCTCGCATTGATAAAAGAGGATAGGTTCATTCATGATTACGCGCCGCATTGGCTTGCGGGTCACCTCTGATGCCCAAGCGCCAATGTACCAGAAATCGCGCAGAAACGACCCCGTTTCTTTACCTTGCTCCCGCATCATCTACTCCCGCAATATTCTGTTGAAGTCAAATTTCCTATGACCTCAATCATCTGTTCCAGCTATGGCTATCCGTCCGCATTGCAAAAGTCAATTCTGCTAAACGATATCATGAACTGTTCCGGGATTGGGATACTCGCACTGATATGAAACTTTCCACCATGCGGGATTTGGACGAAGCGGTGCGGCACTAACCAGTCGCCGATCGGTGAGGAAGGTTTTTGAATGGATTGTCAGGGAATTGGGCTGGCAGGCTACACTGCTGGTGTTGTGCTGTGCGGAATTGGCGATGTATGAACACGCCCAACTTGATTATAACCCCCGATCAGAACGGGTCCCAACTGCACACGGTAGCGGTCATCCGATGAAAGATGGCGTCGCGCAGGATTTAGCTTTGTTCACCATGCTGCCGATCCCATAAAATTGACGCCGTCCGAATCAAATGTCACATAGCGAAAGAATATTTTGCTAGATGAAATTGAAAGTCCGATACATCTTGCTATGTTGATAACCAACGGCTGACGACCGTCCACACCAAAGGAAATTGCGAGAACCATACCATGCCTCAGATTACCTTCATTTCAAGCTCCGGCGATGCCCAGACGGTCAGCATCGAATTTGGGCTTTCACTCATGGAGGGCGCCATGCGCCATGGAATTGCGGGCATTGATGCGGACTGTGGTGGTTCCTGTGCATGCGGGACGTGCAGGATAGTCATCGACCCAGCCTGGCGCGAGATTGTAGGTGATCCAGGAGATGTCGAGGAAATGATGCTGGAAATGGCACCGTTGCCGCTTGATGGGGCCAGGCTGTCATGTCAGATCAATGTTACCGAGGATCTCGACGGGCTGGTCGTAACCACGCCTGAAGAACAGTTCCGTTAGCCAAGGTGGAGACCTGCGCGTCCTGATCCTGATAAGAGGGAATGATAACGCTGTGTCTGGCAATGCCGAAGGGGGGCGCGGCACGTGGCGCGGCCCCCTTATCAGTCAGACCGTCAGCTATATCAGACCACTGGATTGACGAGTTCGCAGGCCAAATCTGCTGGATCGTCGGTTTTGCGTGGGACAATCTCCGAAAAGGTTAGCCCCATCACGAATTCAGGTGGAAAAGCTTCCACCTTTGCTTCGCGAAACAGCCGGAATCGCTTCAACCAGGGGAATTTCGGGTTGAACCGCCACTCACGCGTTTCAATGCCCATCTGATTGGCGCGAACCATCGCCTCATCGATGTCATCGACGCCAAAGACAAGGACCGTGCATCCTTCCCCAAATCGCTGTAACCGTTCCCAGTATCGCCCTTCCTTGCGGAGCGGCGCCACGATCTCAAGCCCCGAATCCCATGAAAGTGCTGCCCTGACACCGGCATCCTCGGCGAGGATCGAGTCATCAAATGTCACGCCAAGGAGTTTGCTTAGTTTCTCGACATAGGCGTCAAGATTTTCAGGATGGACGATGATTGCCAGATGATCGACCCGTTGGTTGGCCTGGTGAAGCATCAATTATCTCCCAATTAGATTTTGTACGACCGCATCAGCGTCAGCGGCTTATCCTAAGCATTGCGCGGCACGCGCAAGACTTCAAGTGAAATTATATTTTGCATGGCAGAATTTATAGCTGCGATTCGGCCTGCCTGCCGGTCCTATCCAAAATACATCCCGCCATTGACATATAATGTCTGGCCAGTCGTAAAACCTGCATCTGGTCCAACGAAAAAGGCGACCGCTGCTGCGATGTCGTCGGGCTGGCCTGCACGCTTAATGATCTGAGCCTGCTGAACAATGGCCTCCACGCCCTGATGTCCGTGTGTTGTCAGCGCCGCCTCTGTGGCGATCAGGCCTGGTGCAACGCAGTTAACCGTGATCCCATATTGACCAGCCTCGCCAGCTAGCGATCGCGAGAATGCAATGACAGCGCCTTTTGATGCGGCATAATGTGAAAATCCAGGCCCGCCAGACAGAAAGATCGTTGAAGCAATATTCACGATGCGGCCTTCCTTCGCCGACATCATGTCCTGCATGGCCCGTTTGCAGACAAGGAATGTGCCGCGCGTGTTTACCGCCTGGATATGATCCCATTCATCGCAGGACATGTGTTGAACTGTTACATTGGACCAGATCGCGGCTGCGTGAACCAATATCGTTGCCAGGCCGAGCTGTTGTGTAACCAGATCGAAAAAGCGGCCCACGCTTGCTTCATCCGAGACATCCATGGCAGCGCCGATCGCGGTGATACCTTTGGCTCGCAACAGATCCGCCGCCGCCTTGGCGTTGTCTGCATTGATATCGGCTATAGCAATTGAAGCGCCTTCATCCGCCAGCCGCTGTGCGATGCCCAGGCCGATCCCACCGCCTCCGCCCGTCACGACGGCAATTTTATTTTTTAGGCGCATATCCCTCTCCTTTTTTGAAAGGCAAATTTTCTTTTATGGATGGCACATTATGCGTGCTCGCGGCCGAGCATAACGATGATAATGGGTTGTGCAAAGCATAATGAAAGTAAATTCCGACACGCGAAATTTATTGAGTATATATCATTCTCATACCAATGCGCCTCGTCCTGGCGCAACGGCCCTTTCCTGGGCACCCAATGGTCACGCCCCTGTAGGACGCTGCGCGCTGGGTCTCAAAAACATCATTTTCGTATTGGCCTGAATCGAATGTCGATTTGCCCTACCAGATCGTCTGGCGCAGAACTGAATTCAGGATGCGTGGGAAATGAAAGGTCGAACGCCGACGGCTTCCTGGAGTTCGCGGGCGACGCGCAGCAACAGCGGCCCGGTTTCTTCAAGAAGTTTTTGTTCGGGCAGGAGATAGGCAGGGCCGCCTGAACTGAGTACATACAATCCATCGAGTTTGGATGCCGAAACGGGCACTGTTACGCCGTGGATTTCTGGCCGCCATTGTCCGAGCGAGAGGCAGAATCCAAAGCGTGCAATCTGCTCCTGAGTCTTCTCGATTTGCTGGATCAGATCTTCGGTATTTGGAGCGTCTTCACGCTTGAGTTGCCTAATAATTCCAGCGCGTTCGCGCTCATCAACGCTTGCAAGGTAGGTCAGCCCGATCGCACTATCCGTAAGAGATATGGTATCGCCAACGCGTAGCTGCAGGCCAACTAACGAAGCCCCCTCGCATGCTTCGACATAAATCATGTTCAAACGTTCGCGGGTGCTAAGTCCAATATTGGTTCCTGTAGCCTTGGCGTAACGCTGCATAATCGGACGAATCGCGCCAATCGGATCGAAATTCTCATCGGCTATATGCCCAAGGACGTAGGCTGAGCCGCCAAGGCCATAGCTCCGCGTCTTGGGGTAGTATTGCAGGTAACCAAGATCCCGTAACGTATACATGATGCGTGAAATCGTGGGCCGGGGCAGGCCGGTTCGGCGCGCGATCTCCTGGTTCGTGAGAGGCGGTTCGCCACGGCGGAAACACCTGACCACGTCCAGTCCTCGCGCCAAGGCAGAGATGAATTGACGGCTGTCCGATCCAAGTTCGTCACCCGATTCTGCCTGAAATTCGTTTCGGACCCGGCGTCGCATATCTTTCCCCAATCCCCTGTGGCGGACAGGTGCTTCTTGCCCGCTTTTAGATGGTTGATCCATTAGTCGATGTTGAACCCTGGCGCTAGCCCCAGCGCCCATCAGAGCCGGATATGAGTTTCATTTGGCGAGCGCCCACTGCCATGGATGTCAAGAAAGTCATTCTGGTATTTGGGCTATTCCATATTGTCAGCCGGATTGCTACACGATTCCGCATAGCAGAAATATAGTTTGTATAGTGGAATTTAGCAGTATCCAGTGGGCAAAGGGCATCGTCTCGTTCCATTGCGCCCCATGTGCAGGGGAATAGTCTGGACAGGCATATATTGTGCAAGTCGGATTTGGTTGAAAGTCACAACATTGAGGTAAGGAGAGCGAAATGCCGGCATATCTTGTCTATATCTGTCAGAGTATCGAGGATCGCGAGGAGCTTGAAACCTACTGGCGGGATTCGCCAGCAACCTATGTCGGCTATGACTGCAAGACGCTCGCAGTGTACACTCCGTTTGATCTGCTCGAAGGAGAGGGGCCTGTGGAAGGTGTCGTGATTGCGGAGTTCGCGTCGATGGACGAAGCACGCCGTTGGTTCTACAGCCCTGAATATAGCGCGGTCCGCAAGCATCGTGACCGAGGCGCGCGCTACCTTGGTCTGTTGGTGGATGGCGGGCGCATCGCGGACCCAAAATTAAGGATGGTTAAGGCGGCTTGAATCAATGGCGGGCGGTTATCGGAGCGCCGCCCGCTGGATTTCTATGTCGCCCGAAGGGGTAGGCCGGACATGTGGCAGACCCAACCAGTCCCACTGAACAGGGCATGGCTCATCCGTCTGACGGCAGATTAGCGCGTTAGCACCAGCTTGCCGTGAGACTCCCCCATCCACATCTGGCGAAACGCCTCGGCGGCGTCCGTCATTGGGAATATGCCGCCAATGTGAGGCTTGATACCGACAGTGCCGATGAAATTGATCAGGTTCGTCATGTCTTCGCGTGTGCCCATGATCGAACCGAGTAACGAAAGCTGGTGGCTCACCGCCTTCAACATCGGCATCACGACCTCAAATCCCGTTGTTACGCCGACAAGGACGATCGTGCCATTGCGCACCACCGAATCAATGCTGTGTTCCCAGGTCGCAGGCCCCACATTGTCAACGACCACATCGACCTTATGCGGCAGGGTTTCTCCGGCCGCGAACGTTCGTGCCGCGCCTAAACTCTCGGCGATGGCCCGTCCGGCC
>JAENVZ010000043.1 GCA_016650315.1 Alphaproteobacteria bacterium
CGCAAAGTCGGCGTCATTGGCGCTGGCACGATGGGCGGCGGTATCTCGATGAATTTCCTGTCCGCCGGAATACCCGTCACCATTGTCGAACAACAGAGCGAAGCGCTCGATCGCGGTGTCGGCGTGATCCGCAAGAATTACGAAGCAAGCGCTGCAAAGGGTCGCTTCAAGCCTGAACAGGTTGAAGAAGCCATGGGCCTGTTAACGCCTACGCTGAAAATGGAGGATCTGGCCGATTGCGACCTGATCATTGAGGCCGTGTTCGAGAATATGGACGTCAAGAAGGACGTCTTTGGAAAGTTGGACGCAATTGCCAAACCGGGCGCGATTTTGGCATCCAACACCAGCTATCTCAACATCGACGAAATCGCCGCTGCGACAAGCCGACCCGGCGATGTGGTTGGCCTACATTTCTTTTCACCCGCCAATGTCATGAAGCTTCTCGAAATCGTGCGCGGTGCAAAGACCGATGATGACGTGCTGGCGACGGCAATGGCAGTTTCGAAAAAGATCAGGAAAACCGCTGTCATCGCTGGCGTCTGTTATGGCTTCATCGGCAATCGCATGTTGATGCCGCGCCAATTGGAGGCGGAAAAGCTGTTGATCGAGGGCGCTACGCCAGCACAGGTGGACAAGGTGCATGTCGATTTTGGTATGCCGATGGGACCATTCCAGATGGCTGACCTTGCCGGCACCGACATTGGCTGGCACCGTGATCCAAAGGTTATCAACAATCTGCGTGATGCTCTTTGCGCCGAGGAGCGTTGGGGTCAGAAGAAAATGGCGGGTTTTTACGACTATGACGCCAAACGCAAGCCCAGCCCTTCACCACGCGTCACCGAGATCATTGAGGACTTCCGTAAGAAAGCAGGCGTGGAACCGCGCGCGATCTCCGATCAGGAGATCATGGAACGGACACTGTATCCCATGGTCAATGAAGGCGCACTGATCCTGGAGGAAGGTATAGCGCAACGCGCGTCCGACATCGACGTGGTGTGGGTTTTTGGCTATGGCTGGCCGGTCTATCGCGGCGGCCCGATGTTCTGGTGCGATCTGGAAGGCGCAAAGAAGATTGTCGCCGGTCTTGAAAAGCATCTGGACAAATTCGGGCCAAAATTCCGGCTATCACCTCTGCTGAGGGAAAAAGCCGAGACAGGCGGACGGTTTAACAGTTGAACCAGGCCGTCTATTGAATGGGGTCATTGATGAACGATATTACCGCAAAACCTGACAAAGCGCCCTTGGCCAGTGAATTGATCGCAGACCTGATCGAATTACTGGAAGTGGAACGGCTTGACCGTGACCTGTATCGCGGGCGTCGCAAGAAGGGCGGAGTGGGACGCGTTTTTGGCGGTCAGGTGATTGCGCAGGCTTTGATGGCGGCGAGTTTATCGATTGAGGACGAGAAGGCGATGCATAGCCTTCATGCCTATTTCATGCGGCCGGGGGATGAGAATTTACCGATAATTTTTCGGGTGGAGCGAGATTTCGACGGAGGCAGCTTTGCCAACCGGCGTGTGATCGCCATGCAAAATGGAAAACCCATATTGAACCTGACATCTTCCTTCCAACGGAAAGAAGAAGGGCTTTCTCATATGGCCCCGATGCCGCAGGTACCACCACCGGACAACCTCACGTCCCTGCTGGAACTGGCTCAAAAATATGAAGATGTATTACCGCCCGATGCACGTGATTTCATGAAACGGCCTAGCGCCATAGAATTGCGTCCTGTTACCGCGCTCCCCTTTTTGCCCGGCGAGAAAAGGGATCCGGCAAATCAATGCTGGTTCAGGGCGGTCGCGCCAGTGCGTGATGATCCACGGCTGCATCGGGTTATGCTGGCTCATGCGTCGGATATGGTATTACTCAGCACATCCTTGCTTCCTCATGGGATTAACTGGGTCACACATAAGATACAGACCGCCAGTCTGGATCACGCACTCTGGTTCCATGAGGATGTCAGGATCGACGACTGGTTGCTCTATGTAACGGACAGTCCATGGGCAGGACACGCACGCGGGTTCAATCGTGGCTCGATTTACACCCGTGAAGGCAAATTGATTGCCAGCGTCGCACAGGAAGGCCTGATCCGGATTCGGAATTAGAATGCGGAGCGGGAAAAATCATGGCAACATTCCTGATGATCCACGGGGCATGGCATAGCGGATGGTGCTTTGATTCTGTGCGCGCGCTGCTCGAAGTGGATGGACACAAGGTTATAGCCCCAACGCTGCCTGGTATCGGCGAAAATGCGAAGGAACTTGCTGCTGTCACACTGGCCAAGTGGGCCGCCTATGTGGCGGATCTCGCTTGTGCTCAGGGCAAACCTGTCATCCTTTGCGGGCATAGCCGTGGAGGACTGGTCATCAGTGAGGCGGCCGAGCGCGCACCAGAAGCGATTTCGGCACTTGTCTATATCAGTGCCTTTCTGGTCCCGGCGGGCAAAAGCATGAATGCATTGGTGGCAAGTGCAGGACCACCTTCCGAATTTGAGCACGGCCTGTCCCTGACCACCAATGGCAGGGCCTTTTTGCTCAGCAAAGCGGCGGCAAGCGCTGTCTTTTACAATGCGTGTTCCGAAGCGGATCGGAAGAAGGCTCTTATGCGACTAGTTCCTGAACCGCTGGCCCCGTTGGCCACCCCACTGGACATTACTGAAGCGAGGTTTGGCTCGGTCCCCCGCCATTATATAGAATGCACGCTTGATCGGGCTATTCCGCTGCCCTTGCAACGTTCCATGCAGGCTGCGCTGCCATGCGTGTCGATAACGACACTGGAAAGCGACCATTCGCCTTTCCTGTGCCGTCCCCATGATCTGGCAACCGCGCTGGATCATATTGCGCAAGGGATTTGCAAGATTGGTTCGGATCTTCCAGTGGGAAACATATCGGGTTGACAGGTTCCATCATGGTTCGAAATTTTGCCGCCACCAGCGTGCGAACAATGTCTGCTCCACCGCCGTCATGTGCAGGCCCAGCTTACTACGCCGCCACAGGCAATCCTCTGCCGTTCGCGCCCATTCATGTTCGTGCATCCAGCGGGCCTCCACTTCAGTGAAACCTGCGCCGAAATCCAGACCCATATGTGCCTCTTCACGGACATCGTGCAACATGTCGTGCAACAAGGTGCCATAGGCGCGCGCCATGCGAAGCGATTGGGATGTGTTCAGGAACGGCCAGAATATATGAACTTGCGCCAGAAACTCTTCAAAATCCGCGATCGCGCCGCCAGGAAATACCAACGCCTTGCTATTGCGATAATATCGCCAATCGCATGTGCCTGCTATCAAGGCCAGAGCCTCCTCTGCCAGATACCGCGCGGTCGTGATCTTGCCCCCGAATATGGACAGGAGCGGCGGCCCGTCTTCATTCAATTCCAGCACATAATCGCGCGTTATCGCCTTGCTGTCTGCCTTGCCATCGTCATAGAGCGGACGGACGCCGCTATAGCTGTGGACAATGTCGGCAGACGCAATACTCTGCGCGAAATACAGATTTGCCGCCGCACAGAGATAGTCTATTTCTTCAGCAGAGATAGGTGTCGCCGATGGTGCATCGACGGCAGTATCCGTCGTTCCGATCAGCGTGAAATGTCCTTCATAGGGAACGGTAAACACAACCCGGCGATCGGGTTGCTGCAACAGATAGGCATGATCTCCTTCATAAAGACGTGGCACAATGATGTGGCTGCCCTTCACCCATCGGATATGCGCGGTGCTATCAATAGCGAGGCGCGATAGAGTTTCGGCAACCCAGGGGCCGGCCGCATTGACCAGCACGCGTGCTCTGGCCTCTTTGCCATCGGACAAACCGGCCAACCAGATATTGCCTTCACGCCGGGCAGAGACCAGTTCGATCCTCGTGCGGATTTCAGCGCCATGTTGCGCAGCATCCATCGCATTGAGCAGTGTCAGCCGGCTGTCATCAGCCACGCAATCGGTATAAATAAAGCCGCCGGTCTGGCGCCTGAGGGGCGCTTGCAGCCGCCGGTCCGATAACCGCAAGCTGCAGGAGCGGGGCAGGCGGCTTTTGCCGCCAAGCCAGTCATAAAGATACAGGCCAAGCCGGATCAGCCATCGTGGTCTTATGCCGTGGACATAGGGCAGGACGAACCGAACGGGCCGGATAACGTGCGGCGCGGCGGCAAGCAACCTTTCGCGCTCATGCAAGGCCTCCCGCACCATTCGAAACTTCCCATATTCCAGATAGCGAAGCCCGCCATGGATCAGCTTGGTTGATGCCGAGGATGTTGCAGACGCCAGATCACCCCGTTCGACCAGTAGCACGGAAAGACCATTGATCGCCGCTTCACGGGCCATGGCCGCGCCGTTGATGCCGCCACCAATGATAAGCAGATCGTGGATCATGGGGACTATATGGCATGACTTGTTTGAAATTGCACCGCCGTGGCTGGCGCACTGTCCGCTCTGTCTCTATAGCCGCTAAATGCCCACTCATCCCCGCAAAATCGGCAAACCACAACCGGCAGGTCTTCCCAGTCGGCAGCAGGTCCTTGATTTCATCACCTCAACTGACACGCCAGCGGGCAAGCGGGAGATCGCCCGGGCCTTTGGCCTGCACGGCGCGGACAAAATCGCGCTGAAGGCACTGCTCAAGGATATGGCTGACGAAGGCATGATCGACAGTGCACCGGGACGGGCATTTCACAAAATGGGCGGTGTGCCAAAGGTCACTGTGCTGCGGATTATAGACATAGACGGCAAGGACGCCATAGCGGTCCCTGAAAACTGGCAAGCCGATGGTAAGCCGCCTCCGCGTTTGCGGGTTATAGAGCGGGGCAGGCGCGGCGCGCTGGGCCTTGGCGACCGGATATTGGCGCGGACCGAAGAAAAGGGGAATGGCTGGCTGGCCCACCCCATGAAAAAACTCGCCCGCTCGGCCGAATTGCTGATGGGTGTAGTGGATCGTGGCGAGGACGGGACGATGTGGCTGCGCGCAGTCGACAAGAAAATCCGGCGTGATACGCAAATCAGCGAGATTGGCGATGCAAAACCGGGCGATCTGGTGCTCGCTGAACCCACAGGACGCCTGCCACGCATCATGGCGCGCGTCACCGATATATTGGGCGATCCGTTTGCGCCCAAGAGTTTCAGCCTGATTGCCATTCACAAATTTGGCATCCCCTTCGAATTTCCCGAAGAAGCGGAGCTGGAGGCTGCCAAGGTCGCCAAACTTCCCATTTACCTGGATAAGCGCGAAGATTTGCGCCACTTGCCGATCGTTGCGATCGACCCGGTCGATGCACGCGATTTTGACGACGCGGTCTGGGCGGCTGCCGATGATAGCGGGAGCAATCAAGGCGGCTATCAGGCTATCGTCGCCATTGCCGATGTGTCTTATTATGTTCGCCCCGGTAGTGCGCTGGACCGTCAGGCCCGAAAGCGTGGCAACAGCGTCTATTTTCCCGATCGTGTCGTTCCGATGCTGCCGCACAGCCTGTCATCCGACATGTGCTCGCTCAAGGCTGGAGAGGACCGGGTGGCGCTCGCCTGTCATCTCACCATCGACAAGGGCGGTCGGGTCCGGGATTGGCGTTTTACACGCGCAGTGATCCGTGTTGCCGCCAATATTCCCTATGAACAGGCGCAGGCGGCCATGGATGGGGAGACGCATACGCTTCAGGCGGACGGAATTGACCTTGTCAAAGCTGCATTGAAGCCACTCTGGGCCTGCTGGGCGCTGTTGGCGAAGGCGAGAGGGGATCGGGAGCCGCTGGAGCTTGATCTGCCCGAACGGCGTGTTGTGCTGGATGACGGTGGCCGGATAGTCAGCATCGCCATCCGCGAACGGCTCGACGCGCACCGTCTGATCGAAGATTACATGATCGCCGCCAATGTCGCGGCAGCCAAAGCGCTGGAATCAAAAAAATCGCCGGTTATGTATCGCATTCACGAGCCGCCCTCACGCGAAAAACTGATGGCCCTCAAGGAATTTTTGGGCACGTTCGATATTGAATTCACGCTGGGGCAGGTGATCAAGCCCGCAACTTTCAACCGATTGCTGGAAAGGGTGGGCGATGTTGTTCATCGCCCGCAGGTCATGGAACAGATATTGCGGACGCAGACGCAGGCCTATTACGGGCCGCGCAATGCCGGGCATTTCGGGTTGGCGTTGGGTAGCTATGGGCATTTCACATCGCCCATTCGGCGCTATGCCGATCTTCTGGTGCACCGCGCCCTGATTGGCTCTTATGATCTGGAAATGCCAAAGCCCAAAGATGGGTCTGTGCCGCCATCTACCCTGTTGAGCGCAGAGGATGCCGCCGATATGGGCCGGATTGGCGAGGTCATCAGTCAGTTTGAACGCCGCGCGATGGAGGCCGAGCGTGAGACCGTCGATCGCTATGTCGCGGCCTATCTGGCCGAACGAACCGGCGAAATCATTGATGCGCGGATTACCGGCGTACTGAATTTCGGCTTTTTCGCAACAGTTGAGGGGCTGGGCGGCGATGGATTGGTGCCGGTGTCCACATTGGGCGCCGAACGTTTCAATTTCGACGCGGCAAGCCATACACTGGTGGGCGAACAGAGCGGCGATACCTACGCGATTGGCCAGCGGTTAAAACTGCGGCTGGTGGAAGCCAACCCTGTCAGCGGGGCCTTGCGGTTCGAACTGATCGAGGGTGTCAATCATCTGCCGCTGCGGGGTGGTCCAAAAGGGCGGAACGGTCAGCCGCGCCCGATCAAACGGCGTGGTCGCCCCGCCAATGTCCGGCATATGAGCAATCCACGCGGGAAACGGCGTTAATCCGACTCAGCTCAACCTGTCGATTGCTTCATGGCTAAGTGATCCGGGGATGACCATCACGGGGCAGGGCAAGGTACCCGCATCCGTCCCGGCAAAATGGCTCACCAGCGGTCCGGGTGGACCTGAAGCCGCCGCGCCCAGAACCAGAGCCGCGATCTTGTCGTTTTCCTCAAGCATTTTTCGGACGACCTGCACTGGTTCGCCAGAACGCACCGTAATGCTGGGGCGGATGCCCGTTTCCTCTATCAATGTGCCAGCGGCGCCGGAAACCAGAGCTTCGGCGCGCTGATGCGCTTCTTCCTCTATGGTTGCCTGGACTCCGCCCCACTGAACAAATTCGGCAGGCGGAATCAGCGCAACGATCTGCACTGCCCCCCCGGTTTTCGCGGCACGGCGCGCAGCGAAGCGCAGGGCGACGCTAGCTTCCTTTGTTTCATCAATGACCACCAGATAAATACGCATGTCGGCATTCTCCCCGCCATGGTTTGAGACTTATGCTATAAATCTTACATATCCAAACCTTGGCCTTGACCAATCGCGGGAAACTGTCAAGTACGGGTTCTCGTAGCGGAATCAGAAGAAAAGGCCCCGGTTCGCGATGTCCATCAATATCCAGATGCCCGCACTTTCACCAACAATGGAGGAAGGAACGCTCGCCAAATGGTTGGTGAAGGAGGGCGATGCGGTAAGTGCCGGTGATCTTTTGGCCGAAATCGAAACCGACAAGGCGACGATGGAATTCGAAGCAATTGATGAAGGCGTGATCGCCAAAATCATGATCCCGGAAGGTGCTGAGAATGTGAAGGTCGGCACTGTTATTGCCATCCTTGTCGAAGAAGGCGAAGACGCCAGCGATGTTGCGATTCCGAAAGTGACGGCTCCGACAGCGCCTGCCGCCGCCAGCCCGCTGGCCGTTGCGCCGAAACCCGACCCTCTACCCGACAAGACGGTAGCGGTCATGCCCGCTGCGTCCGATGACCGCGTCAAGGCAAGCCCGCTGGCACGTCGTTTGGCTGAACAAAAGGGTGTTGATCTGACCGTGTTGGCGGGATCTGGACCCGGGGGACGAATCGTCAAGGCCGACATCGAGGGAGCGAAGGCCGACGCGCCTACACCCGCTGCAGCGGCGGCCAAGGTGCCAGCTCCCGTGTCTCAAGCTATTGCGGCGCAGGATTTTGGCATTCCGCATGAAGTGGTCAAGCTGTCGGGGATGCGTAAAACGATTGCGCGCCGCCTGACCGAATCGAAACAGACGGTGCCGCACATTTACCTGACCGTCGACATTCGCCTCGACGCGCTGTTGAAGCTGCGTGGCGAATTGAACGCTTCGTTGGATAGCCGTGGCGTCAAGCTGTCGGTCAATGACCTGTTGATCAAGGCACTGGCCGTCTCGCTGGTTCACGTGCCTGAATGTAATGTGCAGTTTGCAGGCGACACTATGCTGCAATTCAGCCGCGTGGACATTTCCGTTGCGGTGTCCATTCCATCCGGGCTTATCACCCCCATTATCATAGATGCGGCGGGCAAAGGCGTTTCCGCCATCTCCGCCGGAATGAAGGATCTTGCGGGCCGCGCCAAGGAAGGGAAGCTGCAACCCAACGAATATCAGGGCGGCACCGCTTCACTGTCCAATATGGGCATGTTCGGCATCAAGCAGTTCGAAGCCGTCATCAATCCGCCACAGGGCATGATCATGGCGATCGGGGCGGGCGAAAAGCGTCCTTATGTAATCGACGACAGTTTGCAAATCGCATCCGTGTTGTCCGCCACCGGCAGCTTTGACCATCGCGCCATAGACGGCGCTGATGGGGCACGGTTGATGCAGGCGTTCAAGGAATATTGCGAAAAGCCGTTGGGGATGCTCGCATAAATCACAGTTGTTAGAATGGTTAAGCGCTGCCCAAACGATGGCGTAGCGTGAAGGAGATATTTTGATGGCCGACACTTTCGACCTTATCGTTCTAGGTTCTGGCCCTGGTGGTTATGTCGCGGCTATCCGGGCCAGCCAACTTGGCCTCAAAACTGCGATTGTCGAACGGGAAAATCTGGGTGGCATCTGCCTCAACTGGGGCTGCATCCCCACCAAGGCCTTGCTGCGCACCAGCGAAATCTATCACTATATGAAGCAGGCTGAAAAATATGGGCTGTCGGTGGAAAAGCCGAGCTTCGATCTGGAAAAGGTGATTGGCCGCTCGCGGGGCGTTGCCAAGCAGTTGAATCAGGGCGTCACCGGCCTGATGAAAAAGAACAAGA